>JAFUHD010000047.1 GCA_017469025.1 Clostridia bacterium | reverse complement strand
TAATGATGTCATCCACAGATATTTCCTCCATAGTCTGAAAGTTAGCATTCATATTATGAGGGAAATGCTGTGGTTTTTTCAATATGTAGTTACTGGGTGGACGTGTACAGAAAGTATGCATATGCATACTATGTGAACAGGCACTCCCCCTCAAGACTGAGGGGGCCGGGGGGGGAGGTCAGTAGATTTTATCGTTTACTTGATTACGCGACAGCAGCCGGACCTGCAATGGATGAGGCGGGCAATGCGGTGGCGCGGAGCGCGGGACGGATCCAGACCGCCGTCCGGAACATGAGCACACAGGCACTGCCAAAGCTCCGGCATTTTACGGCGACAGCGGTTTCCTATATTGGCAGCGTTGCAGAGTCCATGCCCGGCATGACAGAGGCGCTCAAATCTGCGGTGGGTACACTGCTTCCGGACGTGATGGAGATGCTGCTCACCCTGCCGGCTGCATTTCTGTCTGGTATTTCGGTCAGTCTGGACGGACTGGCAGACCTCGCCGGCAGCATGATTTCTGCCCTGATCCGCGGTATCGGGCAGGCGCTGCCTGCGCTTGTCAGAGCCGCAGCGGATGCCTGCAGCGCCATGCTTGCGGCGTTTACGGATACGGCGCGCATCAGGGCATTTGGCGAATCCGTCATGCATGACCTGACAAATGCACTGTCATCCGCTGATTTCAGGAAGGCGGCAGAGCAGCTCGGAGATGCGCTTCTGGGTGCTGCCGGGAACATCAGGCAGATTCTGTCCGGAATCACAGGCTATTTGTCCGGCATAGATCTGAGTCATATCGGACAGCAGCTTCAGGACGGGATCCGTGTGGCGCTGCAGGGGATCGAAGCGGTTCTTCTGGGCAGCGAGCACGTTTCAGAGCCGGCATGGCGCGCGATTGGAGCAAAACTGAACCAGTTCATACGGGAGGGATTTGCCGGTGCGGGCACATGGCTCCGCCAGCTTATCCTGGGAGACAGCCTGGAGGGCGGAACGTGGCGGGATGCCGGCAGCAGAATAGCCGGCTGGATCCGGTCCGGGCTGACACTGGGACGCGATTTCCTGACCGGCCTGATTCTTGGAGATGCAGACAATCAGGCAGCGTTTGCAGATCTCGGAGTGCGGATCATCAGCGGCATCCGCAGCGGGCTTGATACAGGCGCCGGAATGCTGCGGCAGGTGCTGCTGGAAGGCACAGAAGAGGGCACCTGGGAGGCTGCCGGCAGGCAGATGGCGGCATATTTGAGAGCGGGTATTACGTCGCTCGGCAGCCTGCTCAAAGAGGCAGTCGGCAGCCCGGAGGAGCTGAACCTGCAGGCACTTGGAGAACAGATTGGAAACGGGCTCCGCGCAGGACTTGAAACGCTTCGGGGATTTTTAGCCGAGCTCATTATGAGCGGTGCGGACGGCACCCGGAGCTGGCTGGAGCTGGGCGGACAGATAGGACTGGCCATCCGGAGCGGGATATCGGAGGCAGGCAATTTTCTTTCCGGCCTTATCCTGGGCGGGGAGAGCGGCAACTCATGGACGGACACGGGCAAACGGATTGCGGAGCAGATACGCGAAGGGTTTCTCTTCAAGGCAGGACTTCTGGAAAGTCTCATATTCGGCACGGAAACGGACTGGCATGCACGCGGAAAGCAGACGGCGGCACTTATCCGGAACGGTTTTGAGGCTGCGGGAAACTTTCTTCTTGAAGTGCTCGGACTGAACGGCACGGAGGACTGGACTGCGCGCGGACACATGATCTGGCAGCGTATTCAGGCGGGCTTTCAGGATGCCGGACAGTTTCTCGAGGGACTGCTGCTGGGAGATGCATCCGGCGGCAGCTGGGTCAGTGCGGGCAGCAGAATATGGACAGCAGTCCGGCAGGGCCTGTCAGAGGCCGAAGGATATCTTATGACCTGTCTGTTCGGGCGCGCGGGAGAGCCGGACTGGCGGGCGCTTGGGGCGAGGGCGGCAGACGGGCTGTCCGCAGGCCTCGAGGGACTCCGGGGACTGCTCTCGCAGCTGCTTTTGCCGGAGATGGAGGCAGGCGGATCGTGGGCGGATATCGGGCGTACGCTTTTTGAAGGCATTCTGGATGGAATGAAGCGGGCTGCGGATGCCGCCGGCAGCTTTCTGACGGGACTTCTTCTGGGGGAATCCGGAGACTGGGAGATGGCTTTTCAGTCGGCAGGCAGCGCGCTCTGGCAGATGCTGCGAGAAGGCTTTGTGACCGCAATGACAGGACTTGGATCCCTTGCGGGACTCATTGCAGAATCCATTCTGCGCTTTGACTGGCTGCCGGCAGGCGGTGAGATCGGAATCGGGCTGGTCAGGGGGATCCTGGAGAGCTTTACCGCGCTTGGAAGCGGCATTGAAGGCTTCCTGCAGGAGGTGTTCAGAGGCGTCAAATATGCGGTGCTTTCCTGGTTTGGCATTGAAATAGATGACATGACACGCCAGATGGAGTCCCGTGTCTTTACGCTGGACGGCAGCCGGATCACAGGTGAGGCGCTCAACAGCCTCATCGGTTCCTCGTCGGCAACCATCCGCGAGCAGGCAGAGGCCTGGGCGATGCTTGTGCAGGCAGGATTTGAGGAACAGGCGAACACCCTGTCCTTTTCACCTGCCGCGGTAGCACTGGCGACGCGCCTTGAAACGGATATGCTCGGTGAGCAGGAACGGATACTGGCGGCGGCAGCGCTCATAGCATCCGGCTTTGGAGATGCCATCCTTATGCAGGACTTTGGACTGTATGCGGACGGCCGCGCCATGATGGATGAATTGTATCAGGGGCTTGAGGACGGCGCAGATGTTACGCGTGAGATGTGCATGCAGCTCGGAATCGAAGTGCCGGAGACCATTGCAGAAGCTCTGGGAGACGGTCCGTGGAACATGACCGGAGAGGCCATGACGGAGGGAATGAACCGGGCGCTGGAGCAGGTAAACGCCGAGGCTGAGGCACTGGCAGCAGCATATGGACGGGACACCGGAAACGCGTACATTGAAGAGGTCAATGCAGCGCTAGAGAGTGCCGTGCTGAGCTCAGACGGGCTTTCATCCGCTCTGCTTGAGGCAGCCGGGGATGCTGCGCAGGCGGGCGGCGATACCATCGGCCGGCAGGTTATGGATGCAGCCGGTGCGGCGGTCCGGGAAAACCGCGATGTGCTCAGCCGGGAGGCGGCACTCGCTGCAGAACCTGCAGCGTTTGAAACGGCACGTGAAAATGCAGGCGAAGCGGGTGCCTCGATCGGCGGTGCCATTGCACCGGAAATAACAGCGCGCCTTGCGGATGTAGAGGGAGCGGTTGCACAGCTCGTGGACGCCATCGGGGCTGGATTTTTTCCGGTTGGGGACCGTATGGCAGAGGGCATGCATGGCGCAATGGCACGTGTGCTTGAGGAAATGGACAGCGGTGCCGAAATGATACAGGCGCGCCTTAATGCGCTTGACCTGCAGTTTTCCGCGAGTATGGAACCCCTGGGTACCGTTCTTGGCGCCGGGGCCGGTGGAACCGTTTCAGTGGACATGCGAAGGACGGATATTCCGGACGGCGCCCTGCTGGCGGACAGTCTGACCGGCGGATTTGGAAAACTCTCAGGCATGCTGACAGCCATTCTGGAGACAGAACTCGCAGCACTGGCCGGAGTACTGGATGCCGGATGTCTTGCACTCCTGCAGGGAGCAGCAGAGTATGCAGGGCAAATGCAGACACTGCATGCGGAGCTGTCTGAGCAGATCATCTCTGTGACGGAAACGCTGTCCGGTACGCTGCGGGACCTGTTTTCTGCATTCCACGCGGAGATGACCTCGCAGATGAGGACATTTGTAAGCGAACTGACAGCGGAATACGCACCGGTTCAGGAGCGGCTGAGAGAGATTACGGAGCGGATGTCATCGGATGTCCGTGCCGTTTTTATGGACTTTTCATCTGCGCTGACGATGCAGATGCAGGCACTGACGGACATGCTGCAAAGCGTTTTCTCCGTCCTCCCGTCAGCCCTTTCTGCCATTATGCAGTCCGCCATGTCGGCTGTTCAGGCGGCTATAGAGGCGGGCGGCAGCATGGCAGCGGCAGCAGCTTCATCTGCCGCTGCGGGGATTATCTCGGCGATGCAGGCACATGCCGGTTACGGGCAGGGATACGGCATCGGCCAGAACCTCATGGAAGGTGTTGCCGGCGGTATACGCGGGATGGCCGGACAACTGGCCTCGGCAGCGGCATCTGCTGTTTCGAAGGCAGTCACCGTCATGCGCCAGACACTGAAAATCCATTCGCCGTCGAAGGTTACGATGGAAATCGGTGAAAACATGGATGCAGGTGTGGCGCTCGGGATTGCCGGCGGACAGATGATTGAGGCAGCAGGTGCATCGGTACGGGCTGCTGCTCTCAAAATGGCAGACGCAGCCTATATTGAAATGCCGGAACGCGAAATGACCGTGACCGCCAGAACAGCTCCTGAAATGGTGAAAGCAGGTGACGGAGAGGAGACGGACAGGGAAGCACGCAGTATCGCACTTGCTGAGCAGGTAGCGGTTATTCTGGCAGATCGCCTGATTGAATCCGGGGCGCTTTGCGGCGATTTTTATCTGGACAGTACGAAAGTGGGGCAGCAGGTTGCCGGCCCCGTGAGCCGCTGTATTTCAGACCGGTCACGTTCAACGGTCCGGGGACGCAGCGCATCCGGAATTCTGACGTAGAGGACGTTAATGCCACAGTCGTGCTTTAGGCACCGTATCAATCACAGCTGTCATTATTTGACAAACCAGCACGCAGCGACGTATCACCTCCCTTTCTATGGCCTGAATCAGGTTCTGAAACAGAAGGAACAGGTGGCTGCCCAGGCATTGCCTGAAAAGCCGGATAAGGCATGCGCTTGTCTGACAAAATTGCTGAAAGCATGAGACGTAAAAGGAGAAGCGGGCATTGAAAGAAACGGAAATGCTGGTATTTGGAAATGTGAGGCCGGAGCAGCTGGGCCCGGTCAGGGTACTGCGGACATATGATATGACAGGTGAGGAATGGGACTGGCAGACACTTGAAAGTGCAGGACATGTACTTGCGATGCAGGCAGTACCAAAGGTACGCAGGGTGACGGCAGATCTCCTGGTCCGTGCCCGGTCAAGAGGGGAACTGGTTCTGAATCTGGCCCGGGTACGCCGCTGGCTCCTGGGCTCAGGAACGGCACCGCTGTCGCTCTGGGACAGTCCGGGAGACTTCTGTCTGGCACGGTGTACGGACATTTCAAAGCCAGAATACAGGGGGCTGAGCGCGAAAATCAGCGTGACTTTTGTCTGTCAGGACTGGCGGCATTACCAGACTGGATCCGGCAGGGCAAATGAAGGGTTTGCGCCTGAGTCAGACGGGTTCACTTTTGCCGGGCAGCATGTGTTTCGGGATATGGGGTGCCTGTTTATTCTGGAACGCCGGACAGCAGTGCCTGTCTGCAGGCCGTACAAGCTGTCCATTCCTGGACTGCCGGGAACCATCCGGTATGAGGAAGTTCCGGAACTGGAGGAGCGGACTGCTGCAGGGACGCTGTATCTTATGCGTCATCCGGATGAAGCAAATGGAGAAGTGCCGCTGACATATGAGGAAACAGAGGCGCGCATCCGGCGGCTGTCCCGCTGGCTTATGGGCAGCGGAAGGGCGGATCTTGTCTGGGATGCGGACCAGGATACGGTATGGCAGGCCGAAGTAACGGCAGGTGCGGACCTTGAACGCGGCGGATGGCAGAGCGGCAGGATGAGGCTTACGTTTCAGATCCAGCCGGTTGGAAAGGGGCGGACCGTGTCGGGCAGCTTTACCATGAATGCACCGGGCACACTGAATCTGGGTCAGCTGTTCCCGGATGGAACCGGTTATCTGACACCGCTGAATCTTACAATCCGGAATATGGGCACGAAGGCGGTGACTTCGCTTGAGATTCTCTCTCCCGGGACAGATCAGACACTCAGGTTTGCCGGCAGCGGCTTTTCACTCGGCGGTGGTCAGACACTCAGAATACTTTCCGAAGAGCGGTGGGCGGAGCTGAACGGGCAGGTGGCAAACCGTTTCATTGCAGCGGGAGACTTTCCGTTTCTGCCACCGGGCGGAATGGAGATTGCCATTACTTCTGTACCGACGGTTCCTTTGTCAGTAACCGTTGAGGCAGAGCCTGCCTGGATATGACGGGTATGTATCGCCGGCAGTGAGATGATGAAGCATCTGCAGGCATATGGTAAAGGATGGTGGAACAGACGAAACCTGTTGTATATGATCGGAACATGAACCGGCTAGGGACGCTGCAGCGCGCGATGGATATCGGCTTTGTGCATGTGTTCAATGACCTCTGGCAGGCGTCCTTTTCGCTGCCGGTACGGGATGCAGGAAATCTGCTCTGCCAGGGTGTTCACACCATTGTGGATATTCCGGATGGACGGAAATCTGCGGGGAAATACCGCATTTCCTCTGAACCGGAATCGGCACTCCGGACGGAGGACGCAAAGCATGCATATACGCTTGAACATGTGCTGGCTTTCCTCCTGGACGACCGTCTGAACGGATATGTTGAGCTCGGCGGCAGCGGCGTAACGACGGAAATGGTGATCCGGCGGCTGCTGGACTTTCAGAGCGTGCGCCGCTGGCAGCTGGGAACCTGTGCGTTTTCATATCAGTTTCAGTACGCGTGGGAAAATGAGGATCTGCTGAGCGCACTGTTTTCAATCCCGCGCTGCCTGGACGAGCCGTATCACTGGGTATATGACACGGATACCTACCCATTCACCATCCATCTGCTGCGCGGGGAGGCGGAACCTGCATGCGGACTCAGATTTGGGCGCAATGAACGCGGCATCCGGCGCGGACGGGATTTGAGCACACTTTGCACACGGCTTTACTGTCTTGGCAGTGGAGAGGGAGTCAATCAGACAGGCATAAGGGATGCTGCAGGGAACAGCAGTCATCTTCCGTATATTGAATCTGCCAATATAGACCGCTACGGGGTGATTGCCCGCCACCTGATAGATCCCGCCATTCAGGATCCGGATGTGCTGTACGAAAAGGGAAAGGCGTATCTGCACGCGCTGGAGGAGCCGAAGGTGACCTATACCATAGAAGCGCTGGACCTGTTCAGGCGGACCGGGCTTGACTGGGACCGCCTGGAGGAGGGACGCGTGATCCGGATTACGGATCCGGGGATGGATATAGACACTGCGGCGACCATTATTGAATACCGGAAAACGGATGTGGACGGTGCACCGCTTGAGGCGACTGTGACGCTTGCCAACAGGACGGAGGATGTATCGGCCATGCTTGAACGGATTGCCCAGCAGAGCGCCATCCGGGTGCAGTACGCACAGGGAGCGACCAATCTGTTTCCGCTTCAGATCATGGACAATGCAGATGAAAGTCATCCGGCCCGGCTCAAGTTCTATGTGCCGGAGAGCTGCCGGAAGATCAATCAGGTGCTCCTGTCCTATACGCTGTCTCCCTTCAGGGCATATTCTACGGGTGCAGCTGCAGGCGGCAGCGAAAGCAGGACGACTGCCTCCGGAGGCGAGAGTACGCAGACAAGTTCCTCAGGCGGCGCGAGTACGGAAACCAGTTCGGCTAGCGGAGAAAGTACACAGACCAGCTCGGCAGCCAGCAGCACAAAGGGTACAACCGTCAAACGGACCGTAGTTGAGACCATTGCGACCAGTATGCCGCTGCAGGACGGTGCGGCAGGCGATTATACAGGCGGTTCAGTCGATGCGCTCGGTGCCTATCTTAATGAAACCGGTGCAGCTGCCGGACAGACCGGCACCATGGGTGAAATGAATACGGGCGCTGCCAGAAATGGGGACGGGATCCTGGTCAGCACCGGTGAGGCTAACGGGCAGACGGGCAGTTCGGGCGAAATGAACACAGGTGCCGCACGTAACGGAGACGGCGTCATGACCTCAACGGGCAGCGCCGGCAGTCATTCACACTCGGTGAGCACGGACAGCCATCACCATTACTTTAGCGACAGTGCCAGTCTGTCCATCGGGCATACGCATTATGTATCCGGCACGGGCCGGCAGACTGGCGGTATGTCTACCAACTACAGCAAGAACGTCAGCATTTCAGGCAATACGGGCAGCAGCAGTCCGGGCGGGAGCACCGGCTCCGGCGGCGGTCATTCGCATGCCGTAGGACACTGGCACACACTGGACGGACACCGGCATTCCCTGGGCGGACATACCCACGCAATGGGACACTGGCACACGCTGGATGCACACAGTCACTCGCTGGGCGGGCATGTGCATACCATGCAGCACCAGCACCGGTTCCCGCATACGCATAATGTCCGGGTGGCGGTAACAATACCGGCACTCGAGGTTAATCTGGAGGGGCATACCCACAAGGTGACAACCCCAGCACATACGCACAGCGTTTCAATTCCGGCACACACGCATACCGTATCCCTGCCGGCACACACGCATGGCTTTTCCATTCCGGACCACCGGCACGGCATCGTATATGGTATTTACGAAGGGAGCATGGCTGGAAAGGTGCGTATTGCCGTGGATGGAACGGCCGTACCGGACAGTGCGCTCTATGACAGCAGCGGCCGCCTGAAACAGGAGATTGATGTGGTTCCGTATATGCGGATGTCAGGCGGGCGGATCGTGCGTGGTACCTGGCATGAAATTACCCTGACACCGGACCGTCTGACAAGAATAGAAGCCAATCTGTTTGTGCAGACATTCATTACCAGCTGGAGCGGCGGAACCTATTAACAATTGCGCGACTATGGCATTTAAAGGATATGACCCAGCACAACGTGCTGGTTTGTCAAGTAATGATAACTGCGAATGATACGGTGCCGAAAGCATGACTATTTCTTTTTAAGGAGATGGCCCAGCACCTTGTGCTGG
>JAFUHD010000327.1 GCA_017469025.1 Clostridia bacterium | reverse complement strand
TAGTAATACAGAATATCCTATATTTAACAGGAGCAGTTTTTAACAATATTAACAAATTGCCACATTTCCAAACAGTGAATGACTTTATGTCTGTTTTGGATCCAATATTTCTTGATAATCTGACCATTACCATATTTAAGACGATAATCGATAGAAAGTTATTATATAATTACCGATATAGAAGGCTTTGGGTCATTGCTGTTGATGCCACTGAAATTTATCGGGGATCTAAGAAAATCCATGAGAAGTGTCTGTACTGCGTCCATAATCGTGGCAAAGAAGACGAGTACACCGAGTATTATATAAGTGTTTTAGTTGCGTCGCTGGTTCTCGTTGGAACGAAAGTCAGCATTCCATTTTGCTGCTTGTTCATAGAGAATAATGCCGAGGATGCAGAACGGCAAGCCTCAATGTCAGCAGATTCGATTAAACAGGATTGTGAAACTAAAGCATTTAAACGGCTTGCTGAGAAACTAAAAGTAAAGCTAAGAAAATTGGACATCTGTATTCTTTTTGATTCTCTATATGCCAGCAAACCGATTATGGAAATCTGTATCAATAACGGATGGAATTTCATTATCAGGTACAAATCCGGATCGTATCCAGAAATACAGAAAGATGTAGATGGACTCAGAAAGAAAAATATGGTCAATACTCTTTCGGACGAAGAGTCGGCAAAGCATAATTATCGGGATGTTTATTACTCTTTGGGACATATATTATCTGAGATTGTGAAAATCAATTTCGTTCATGCAACATCTACACTGAAGTCTGAAAAGTATGGTTCATTCCAATGGATCACTTCTCTGACAATTGATGATGTTCGAGTATATAAATTGATTAATATTGGTCGAGCACGCTGGTTGATTGAAAACCAGACGTTTCAGCGTCTCAAACGTTGGACAAATAACATTGAACACTTATGTTGTCTTAGCGAGTATGCAATAAAGAATCATCTTCGTATGATTATAATTACAGAGATATTTCGTATTTTCTACGAGTTCGAAACCTTTTCGAAAGATGAAGCGAATACGAGGCCTACTTATGAACGCATCAGGGAGAAATTGCGTCATGGTTTTGGAATGATTCTTTTTTCGACAAGGTCCTGGACAGCCGTTTATGAATGGAAACCTCAAGTGGGAAGAGGCCGCTCCAAATGTGTTGACACTACATAAGAAAATATACTGAATTCCGGAAAAATCCAGAATGTAACACCAGTTTATACCTCCCATACGGGATGAACGCACAAACATGTGTTTAGATTCCAGATTTTTCTGAGAACATGTATGATGAACATTGAAAACATAATAACACGTGTTGACACGTAAAAACGTGAAATTTCGATATAGGGGCTTTTTGCGCTTTTTTAGGCAGATTCCAGATCGTTGGAGTCGCTTTTTTTGTGTTTATAAAAATCTCTTGTAAATCCTATGTGATATACTAGGTACATGATTCCAGACTTGACAGAGCTGCTTTTTTTGCAAAAAACTTGTTATCATACTCAAAAATAGGTATAATAGCAGGTACGCATTATTGACGCTTTAACACGGCAAAGCGATGATATGAATTAAATCGTATATTAGCAAAATTGTGTGTCATTGGTTTTGGAAGGTTTTGTGTCCTGCACTGATTTGCTGAAACTGTTGAAGAATAGACAGCCCGGCGCAAGCACTGGCTTATCAAACAATGGCATCTGCTATTGATACGGTGCCGAAAGCATTACTATGTTTTAAAGGAGCTGCATTGTGGCAAAGTTTTTAATAAAGCGGCTGATCATGATGCTGATCACGCTGTTTTTAATTACACTTTTGACGTTCATTCTGATGCATGCTGTTCCCGGCGGGCCGTTTACCAGTGACAAGCAGGTATCGAAAGCAGTGCTGGATGCGCTGAATGAAAAATATAAGCTGAATGATCCGTTATGGAAGCAGTTTATTGATTATGTCGGCGGCCTGCTGAGGTTTGATCTCGGACCGTCATTCAAATATCAGGGAAAGACGGTCAATGATTTCATCATCAATGGCCTTCCGTATTCGGCACGTCTTGGCGCCATCACGCTGGTATTTGTTCTGCTTGCCAGTATCCCCATGGGGATTGTTTCTGCACTGAGAAACGGGAAATGGCAGGATATGCTCCTGATGGCACTGGCAACCATCGGCGTGACGATTCCGTCTTTTGTCATTGCAACGGGACTTATCTATCTGTTCTCTTTCAAACTGGGATGGACGCCGGTTTATGGCGTAGATACGTGGAAAGGCTACATACTGCCCGTTATTGCCATGGGTGGATATTCCGTTTCATTTCTTGCCCGTCTTATGCGTTCCTCGCTACTGGATGTCATGGGACAGGATTACATCAGAACAGCCAGGGCAAAGGGAATCAGTGAGACGAGAGTCATTCTGAAACATGCGCTTCGCAATGCACTTATTCCTGTGGTGACAGTGCTTGGCCCGACAGTTGCCAATCTTTTGACCGGATCGTTTGTCATTGAGAAGATATTTGCAATTCCTGGCATGGGCGGCTACTTTGTAAACAGTGTCACACAGCGTGATTATACAACGATAGTCGGCATGACTGTGTTTTACGCAGCATTCCTGATCGCTATGGTGTTTATTGTGGATTTGTTCTATTGCCTGATTGATCCCAGAATCAAGTACGAGTAAGCCTGCGGAAGAACCGGAGGTATTGGAAACGGCCCGGTGCTTTGCACTGGTTTGCCAAAGTGAACAGCTGAAGGCAGCATACTGCCAAAATAGAAGAGGCTGTTCTGAGGAGGAGAGGTAGCATGCAGGCTGCTAATCAATGGGAACGCATCTCATCTGCCGGAGAAGCGGACCGGCTGTACTCAAAGCCGCGTTCTTTTGCAGGAGATGTCTGGTTCCGGTTTCGGCATAAGCCAACAGCTCTTTTTGGGCTGGTGATAATTGTCTTACTGCTGTTGTTTGCAATTGTAGGACCATTTCTGACGCCATATGGTTATGATGATCAGAATACGAAACTTGCCAATATTCCTGCTGTCATGCAGGTGTATCCTGCGCCTGATGGACAGTATCTGTATATTACAAAAGCCCTAAAACTGATCGAAGTGACGCCGGATGGACAACTGGTTCGCCAGCTGAAAAAAGGCAAGGACAATTCCAAAGACAAGGTTACTGTATTTCCATACAAAGATGATGTGACGGTAACCCTGGATTACACCCAGACGCCGGTAACCATTCAGGATGTAAATGGGAACCGGATCGAGAAGGGGACGACCATGTGGAACCGCAGTTATCTGCTTGGAACGGACCATCTGGGGCGGGACATTTTGAGCCGCCTTATGTATGGTACGCGGATATCGCTGCTGGTTGCCTTTATAGCGGCATTGGTGAATATGGTCATCGGCATTCTGTACGGAGGCATTTCAGGCTATCTGGGCGGTCGTACGGATGCGGTGATGATGCGTATTGTGGATATTATTTCCACCATTCCGCTGACGCTGTATGTTATTCTGATCAAGGTCTGCCTTGACGACGGCTTTCTGTCTATCGTCATTGCCTTGTCGAGCGTATATTGGGTGGATATGGCACGCGTGGTCCGCGGTCAGGTGCTCAGCCTTAAAAATCAGGAATTTGTCATGGCTGCAAGAACCATTGGTTCCTCTACATGGACGATCCTGATGCAGCATCTGATTCCAAATGCAATGGGGCCAATTCTGGTCACTGTAACCATGCTGATTCCGAGCGCCATCTTTATGGAGGCGTTTATGAGTTTCATCGGCATTGGCATTGCACCGCCGCTTGCCTCCCTTGGTACGATGTGCAATGATGCAACAGACGCCCTCAGAACCAATCCGTATCAGCTGTTTCTGCCGGCGCTGGTGATCTGTTTCATCATGTTTGCCTTTAACTTTGTTGGAGACGGTCTGCGTGATGCGCTGGATC
>JAFUHD010000326.1 GCA_017469025.1 Clostridia bacterium | reverse complement strand
GACACTCAGCACGGCTGAGTCCGGCTTTCTTGCAGCGCTCTACAACATCTATGGTTTCCAGTGTGGACACTTCTCCATCCCCGATGGAAAATGCATCTATGAAATGATACAGTGGTTCCGGATTGAACGCACACGGACCGCCTGCAATCACAATGGGGTCATCCCAGGTCCGGTCTTCACTGTGCAGCGGAATTCCTGAAAGGTCCAGAATCTCAAGAATATTGGTGTAGCTCATTTCATACTGCAGCGTAATACCGAGGAGGTCAAAACTGCGAACAGGATGGCGGGTTTCGAGAGAAAAGAGCGGTATGGACTTCTCACGCATTCTGTCCGCCATATCCACCCATGGCATGAACACGCGTTCACACAGGGTATCCGGCCGCTTGTTAATGATATCATACAGAATCCTCGAGCCGACATGGGACATGCCTACCTCATAAACATCCGGAAATGCAAAACAGTACCGGAAACCGGTAGCATCAAAATCCCGCTGGATGCTGTTCAGTTCACCACCCATATACCGTGCAGGTTTCTGCACCTGGTCAAGAAGCTGCTCGATTTCAAGATCAAACACGATCAGGTATTCCTCCTCTTTAAGGCAATTTCTCTGCTGTCTGCACCATATCCATTTGTCTGCCACTCTGGCAGACTGGTGCCACGTCATTTACAGACCACTGTCCTGCTTTTGCGCCATTGCGGTCCGCCCTGAGCCCATGATATGACATTCCGGTGTTCTGCGTCAGGCCATACCGCTGCCGCGTTTTCCATGATACAAGGCAAAAACGGGCGGAATTTCAGCCTCTTTCCACTGAACAGGCATGCATGAAACGCGCTTCCGTTTCCACAAGCTGGTATTCAAAGTCCCGTTTATCCTTTTCCTGCAGTGAGGACAGGATGAGACCGCAGATAAACAGCAGCAACCCTGCCAGCATGCCAAACAGACAAGTAATAAGTGTCGGGAACCTGGGAACAAGACCAGTCGTAAGAAACTCCCGCAGGACCGGTGTCACAAAGATAATGGACAGCGCCATGAGTATCAGTGCCAGAATGGTGAAAAAAGACAGCGGCTTATAGTTTTTGTAAAGCCTCGCAATTGTCATAAGCACCTTGATGCCATCCCTGCCGGTATTGAGTTTTGACTCGCTGCCGGCTGGACGGTCGCGGTAGGTAACCACTACATTGGAGATAAGCATGTTACGGTAAATGGCATGCACGCTCATATCTGTCTCAATTTCAAATCCCTTGGACAGCACTGGATACGTCTTGACAAAGCGGTAGGAAAACGCGCGGTATCCGGTCATGATATCGAGGATATCGCTGTGAAACAAATGGTTAATGGTTCCCCTCACCAGGCTGTTTCCGAAATTGTGGAAGGGCCGCTTGTTTTCCGTAAAATACGTACTTGACAGACGGTCACCGATTACCATGTCAGCCTCATCTTCTAGAACCCTTGCAGCCATTTCAGGTGCAGATTCGGCGGGATACGTATCATCGCCATCCACCAGTACATAACATCTGGCCTCTATTTCACGAAACATCCGGCGGATGACATTTCCTTTTCCCTGCATATGCTCAGGGCGTACAATGGCCCCAGCTTCCCTGGCAATATCACCGGTCCCGTCCGTTGAATTGTTATCATACACGTAGATCACTGCCTCTGGCAGCACCTGATGAAAATCCAGGACGACCTTTCTGATGGTTTTTGCTTCATTATAACAGGGAATGAGCACCGCTATTTTGTCCATATATCCGCCTTTCTGCTGCATCCCTCAGGATTCAAATCGCATCTTATAAGAAGAAAGAGCGCACCGGGACGGTGCGCTCCCAATCACTTTGTTCCAAAGAGCCGGTCTCCGGCATCGCCAAGGCCGGGAACAATATAACCATGATCATTAAGATGGTCGTCCATGCCAGCCACGAAGATGTCCACATCCGGATGGTCTTTCTGAATACGCGCAACTCCCTCCGGCGCAGCAATCAGGCACACCAGACGGATATTAAAACAGCCACGTTTCTTGAGGAAGCCGATGGCAGCAGAAGATGAACCACCGGTCGCCAGCATCGGGTCCACCAGCAGAATCTCGCGGTCCTGCGCATCAGACGGGAGCTTGCAGTAATACTCTACCGGCTCCAGTGTCTGGGGATCACGGTAAAGTCCAATATGTCCGACTTTCGCAGCCGGAACGAGCGACATAATGCCATCTACCATGCCGAGTCCTGCCCGCAGGATAGGCACAATGGCCAGTTTCTTTCCGGACAGCATCTTTGTCTGTGTCTTGCAGATCGGAGTCTCGATTTCAACCGTTTCAAGCGGAAGATCACGGGTAACCTCATATGCCATGAGGGTAGAGATTTCATTGAGCAGTTCTCTGAATTCCTTTGGACCGGTCTTCTTGTCCCGCATCAGGGACAGCTTGTGCGTGATCAGTGGATGATCAAAAACATGTACCGTTGACATAGCTCCTCCTTATAATTCCAAGGCAAAATATGCCCTGTTTTGCACCACGAGACGAATCTTCACAGGACCGTTCCCTGTGCAGCAGGCCACTGTACTTCCATAACTTTATCTTAAAAATTATATCATTTCTGTTATGTGGATGCAAGCTGTATTTCGTAGTTATTATCTGCTAACAGCAGGACTGAAGTGCAAAGGGAACGGGCCTTCTTCAGAGCCCGTTCCCTTCTGCATTCAATTTAAAATTGTAAAGACAGCTGTCTCCCTGTCGATGAAATCCCTGCTGTCCCTCAAACCGGACCGGTTTGTCATCAGATCACTTGCGAAGCCTGCGGCAGAGTTTGGATGATACATACCCCACTTTTCCATTTGCCAGCACCACACGGTACCAGCCGTTTTCAGCGACACCGGTGAAATTCAGTATGGTGCCAGGCCTTACCGTACCAATTTTCTCGCTTGTCTTGTCCGGCAGGCTCCGAATATTTACATATCCATCCTTGCTCGTCTGGATACGTCCCACCACCTCTTCGACCGGAGCCGATGCATCAGGTGTTGATGCAGGGGATGGTTCAGGTGTCGCAGCCGGCGTCGGTTCAGCTGTTGGTTCCGGTGTTGAAGCAGCTGTTTCAACAGGTTTCGCAGGTTTCGCAGATTCTGCCGGCGCAGCCGTTGGTGTCGGCGCAGCTGTAGGAACAGGAGTGGGTTCAAATATACGGAAGGAGAACCTCGTCTCTCCGTGAATGTCCCCTGCATCCGCACTGTCAATTGAAAGACAGATCAGCGTGCCTGGTGTAAAGTAACGGCATGGAATCGCAAGTGATGCCGTTTTTCCGGCTTCTATTGGTTTTTCATAATAAAGAATATACAGTACATTTCCGACCATATCCGTAAAGGTGACCATGAGCCGGTTATCAACCGCCTTAAGTGCTTCCAGTTTCACCTCGAAGAACATGGACTCATGATAGGCCATCACGGCTCCGTTTGACGGCGCTACAATGCGAAGCGAAGAATCCCCCGACATCGTGCCGCCCTCAATCATGGCAGAAAATGGATAAGCGGTCGTGCCGGACATCCGGACTCTCGAAATGTAGCTGGCCGGTATTCCAAGTTTGCTGGCAGCAGACGCAATCAGCTGTTCCTGTGTCACCTGCGGTTCGGGTGTTGCCGTTACTACAGGCGTTGGTGTCGGAACGGGTGCTTTTGCTACCTCAAAGCCTGTTGTAACCTCTTCATCCAAAGCCTTGATTGTGAAGGTCATTGCTGTTTCCGGTTTGAATACGGAAACCGGTACAGCAAACGCATACTGCTTCTTTGCAGACGTCATACGGCCGGATCCTGCAAGAACCTGCTCCCCGTCTGCAGTCTCTACGGCCCATGAATACGGCACATCTGACACCGGCAGCGTATCCAGAATCCAGCGGAACTGAACCTCATCCGTTTCAGCAGGTTTAACAATCTCGCCGTCTGCCGGACTGATAAGACTTACAACAAAGTCATTTTCAGATGGAATCTCCTCTGTTTTTTCCGGTTCGTCTTTCTCCGCTTCATCTGGCATTTCAACGACAGAAGGCGCTGATGCATCACCAATTTCAAATACAGAAGAGGCATCCAGATCAACACGGTTTCCATCTGTCAGACGAATCCGGTAATGTGATCCCTTTTCAAACATGGACATATCAAAACCGATCACACCCATACAGTCGGCCGGATCTGCATCGATCTCATCCAAATCCAGCACTTCATCTGCATCGAGATCCGTCAGAATGTATGTAAACGAGTCATTCACACTGCTTTCCGGCACACGGAAAGTGAGCCGCAGAATCCCGTCTGCGGAATTTACAACGCTGCCGTCAGCAGGTGAAAGAATCTCTATTATATCCGTCTCAGCGCAAGCTGCTGTCAACATGCAGACAAGGCAGAGCAGCAGGGATATCCAGGTCCATCTTTTCATGATCTTCCTCTTTCTGATTACTCAATATTCACGGACAGCGCCCTCATCAGTCTGCTTCAGACGCCGGTTCATTTTCAGTTTCAGCAGATGCATCCGGACTGATCTGATTATCTCCTGCAGATTCTGCCCGACTTGAGATGCTTTTCTCAGTAACTGCAGATCCGGAATTATCCTTGTGCTCTTCGTTCTCACCTGCAATATAGATGTCCGGGGTCATACCATTGTCCGCAGTTTTCCCGGCCTCATTAATGATCGTCCGCAGCTTGTCCCGCAACAGATGATATTCTTCCCGCACGATGTCTGCTCCGGGGATATTGTAAAGCGCAGGATCAATTACCAGCAGACCTTCAGCATTCTTTTCCCCGTCATCCTTCTTCATTTCAAGCCGCCTGCGATAAGATTCCGCGCGCTCTTCATCTCCGTTTTCACGTGCTTCTGCTTCGAGCATCTCCAAACATGTCTCAAGGGTTTCCTCAGCCCCAGGATATCCGGCATCCGCCAGTTCGCTGAGCATCCATTCCGCCTGTTCTGGCTGATGAGCTTCCATTGCTGTCAGCGCATACAGATACTGGATGTCATCAAGTTTTGAGGTGGCACGCTCATCCTGCTGTGCAACCAGCTGAATCAGACGGTAGCTGTGTTCAAAGTCACCCGCCTCAAGCATCGTATCTGCAAGAGAGATGAAACGCAGCGGCATCGTCGTATTGCTCAGACGATACTTCCGGACGAGCATTGAAGACACCTCATTCTCAAGTGCCTGATTCCACCATTTTCTCTCCGTCAGCCGCTCTGCAATCGCATCAAAATCACGATCAAGTATCATATCGGGCAGGCGTTCGGTGCGAATGCTGCTGTCACGGAATGAGTCGATTGTACCATACAGCTCAAGTGCATCTTCATACCGCTGATCGGCTTCAGCCTGTCTGGCCTTAAAATACACAGCAAGCAGTTCGCTGTCAAGGAAGCCGTTGAGGGATTTTACCATCTCTATTGCATCCAGATAATCCCCTACATAGGCAGTCTGCAGCACACGCGTATAAGCAGCATACTGATCCGCCTCAAGATATCCGGGAAGCTGTTCAAACCCGGAAAGCGCGGTCTCATAGCTGCCCGCATCAAGCGCTGAAAGCGCCATTTCATAACGAATGGGTTTCAGCTGCTCAGTACTGTATGCAGCAAGTTCCCTGCTGTCGAGAAAATCCCCGAGGCCGGCAAAACTCTTTTCAGCAGTCCAGTAATCCTCAGTCAGAAGCGCATTTTTACCATCAATATAGGGCACATATGATGCAGCATCCAGATAATTTTCAGCCCTGAGGAATCCTTCACGGGCCCCCGCCAGATCGCCATCATCAAACAGTGACCGGGCCAGTGTGTACTGCTGTTCATTGTAAGCAGCATGTGCTGACACCGCCTGCTCTGCAGAATCCAGAAAATCAGGAACGCTTTCAAAATAGATGTTCGCTTCCAGATAATCCTTCCTCTGAACAGCAAGCCGGCCGGAAGTATAAGCCGCATAGGATGCTGCATCCCTGTATTCGCCAAGTTCCGTAAACAGGTGAAGTGCATCCTCATCATTTTCATCTTCAAATGCAGCCAATGCAGCATTATACAGCGTGGAATGATACTGTTCCTCCGCCTGATCCGCCTGTGATTTGCTGTCCAGGAAAGTGCCAAGTTCCCGAAGTTCTTTTATGGCCTCCGGATACCGCTCCTCCGACAGTGCATTCATAGCGTTCATGTAGTGAATATAGTCCTCTGAATCCGCATATCCGGAGATACTGTCAAAGGCGGGAAGCGCTTCATCATAGTTGCCTGCCTTAAACAGACGGACAGCAGACTGATACTGCACCGACAGCTGTCGTTCAGTACTGAGTCTGGCCATCTCGGCCGCATCCCTGAAACCGGATACGCTGCCAAATGCGGTAGCGGCAGCCGTGTATTTTTCTTCATTGAAAGCAAGAAGGCCATCAATATAGTTAATATATAACGCAGCATCCTCATAACCGGCTGCCCGCTGGAAAAGCGACCTCGCCTGCTCATATGCTTCTGCTTCAAACGCTTCCATGGCTGCCCGATAGAACGTTTCCTGCTCCATTTCCAGGCTGGCAGCTGCCCATCCGGAAGCATCCAGAAATTTGGGTATCGTGAGGAACATCTCATGTGCATCATGATACCGTCCATCTGAGAAAGCTTCCATCGCCTTACAGTAAACCGTATAGTCGGGTGCTTCCGCATAATCGCCCAGCATGCTGAAAATCGAAGCTGCTTCCCCATAATTCTGGGCAGTCAAAAGACCCTGCGCCTTTTCATAGCTCAGAACCTGCTGACGCCGTACACATTCAGCTGCAAGATCGCTGCTGTCTCTGAAGCTGCCGAGCGATTCGAATCCTGTTTCGGCCGCTTCATATTCCCCGTTCTCATACTGTTTGAGGTATGTGAGATAGCTGATATACTGTTGCGAATCCCGATATTCCGAAACAGCACTGAATCCTGTCATGGCATCTTCATAGGATCCGTTTTCAAATGCTGCAACAGCCTTCTTGTATTTGCGTCCCGGATGAAACAGATACAGAGCTGTCAGTCCAAGGATCAAACAGACTGCAACTATTATCAGGATCTTCTTTTTCATCAGCCGTCACCTCAAATCTGTCATGCCAGCACCAGCTGATTTTCCGTCTTTGTGACCCAGACTGGTGCTGGCTGAACTTTTTTCTGATTACTTGACTGTTACAGGAAACAGCAGTGCCATTTCCGCTTCGCCAATCTCGCCATTTACCGGCAGATTGTTGTTTTTCTGGAATTCACGAACATGCATTGCCATATAGCTGTTGTATACATCATTGAAAGTAGTTGTGACACTGTAGTATCCAAGTTCCAGCAGGCGGCGCTTAATCGCCAGAACGTCATATCCTTTATCACCAACCGTGTAATGCAGCCTGAATCCTTCCGGAGGCTTTGGCACGGAAATATCAGATGCAGCCGAATCCGATACCGTATTATTGTCTGCATTCACATTTTCAACTGGTGCTGTTTCCGTCTGTATACTTTCCTGATCAAGTTCGAGAGACTTGACAGGCGCAGCCTTGCCGCCATCAACAGCCTGGGTTCCGTCATCCGCTGAAAGCATTTTTTCAGATAAGCTCGCAGCGATATCTGTTTTATTTTCTGACTGTCTGCCGTCAAAGGACGTACCAGCTGTCTCGCCCGGAGCCTCAGTCACTTCTGCAGCAGGTGTCAATATTTCGGATATGCTGGCAGTGAAATCAGTTTTACCTTCTGCCGGTCTGCTGTCAAGGGAAGCCGCACCCGTCTCGCTGGAACGCTCAGTCTGTTCTGCAGCGGAGGTCGTTGTCCCTTTGCCAAAGGCCTGTGTATTCGGTTCAAGTGTCGATTCGGCATTTGCGTCAGGTGCCTGGGTAAAAACAGGCACAAATGTCGGAAGTAATGTCGTCAGCGGCTGCTGTGTCACAGCGGACACACCGGTATGAGTTTCTGCCGGCTGTGCGCTTTCTTCAGGAACAGAAGTAACCACCGGGATGTTCGTTGAAGCAGCCACAGCAGTATTCTTCGGCATCTCTGTCACGACCGGTACTGCAGTTTCTGCCGGAAGTTCTGTTACAGCTGGCACTGCAGTATCCTTCGGCAGTTCCGTCACTGCCGACACTGCAGTATCCTTCGGCAGTTCCGTCACTGCCGGCACTGCAGT
>JAFUHD010000325.1 GCA_017469025.1 Clostridia bacterium | reverse complement strand
TGGCATTCTCTAGGAGGACGGTTATCCCAGCGTTTGATAGTTTACTAGCAATGGAGGTTAGTTCCTCTAATGTAATTCACCCTTTGAAATCATAATCCACTGAGCCACCCGATGTCAATACCTTATCCCAGCACTTCTTGACTATAGCCAAGTTTTTTTTATTTTTTTCACATTCTGACTGCTGATTGTTTGTTTATATCATGGACATCAAATCGGTAGTGTGTTAAAATGGCATTGTCCGGCATATGAGATGGATTTAAACAGCCGGAAAACAGCAGTGCAAGATGAAGCACGGTTTTCTTAACAGTGCTGTTTAAAGGAAGATGACGTGACACGTTGTACCGGCTTGCAAAATGACGGGAAGATGTGCCATTTCGGGTCCGGAAGCTAAAACAGTGTATGAAGGAGAGGATTTGCTTGAAATTTTTAAAAGAAAACTGGTCAGCTATGCTGACTGCACTGTTTCTGTTCGTTGTAGGCATTCTTCTGCTGGTTAATCCTGGTTTATTTGCCGTTGTTGTTATTAAAGTCAGCGGTATTCTGCTTGCCATTATCGGTATTGTTGATGTGGTCAAGTATTTCCGTGCTTCACCGGAGGAAGCTGCGAAAGGATCTGCCTTTTACAGCGGGGCTATAATGATTACAGCGGGTATGCTTTGTCTGTTTGGCGGGACATGGTTTGTTGAGGTCTTTCCTGTGCTTGCTGTGCTGTACGGCGTTTTCCAGATTCTGCTGGGATTCCGTAAACTGCAGCGCACGGTTGACGCACTTCGTCTGAAAAACGAGCTGTGGTGGCTGAAAGGAATCAGCGCCTGCATGTCACTGTGCTTTGGCTTTATCATTACACTGATTCCAGGTATGACACTGATGAGCATCTGGATTTTTACCGGAATTACCATGATCTTTGAGGGCGTCTTTGATGCGGTTTCCATCGCTATGATGTATAAAAAAACGTCAAATGGCCAGTGATTCCGGGCCTGGATCACGCAGGAGGGGCAGAATAGATGCTGTATCTGCGGAATGTGGCGGATCTGGTCTGGCTGATTCGGCTTTATAAGATAGCTGCGACGCTGATGAACGGGATTCCTGCTTTGCTGTTCTTTATTAAGCGGTATCCTGCTTTGGCAGTTGTTACAGTATTCACAGCAGTTGTTGGGGAGAAAATTCATCTGCTGGTTCCAGTTGTGACAGGCATGGCTTTTTTCATCCTGTCTGTCAGTCTGCACCGGAATGAAAACCGGACAAATCGATATAAATGAGGGATGACTGCATACCGTGAGGGCGGTATGCAGTCATATGGGCTCTGGGGTTGGAAATAGCCGGTGCTGACGATCATGCAGCGGCAAGAAAAAAGGAGAGAGGCTTATGAAAAAAGGGATCTTTATTTTGGTTCTTCTGACAGCCTGCCTGCTGATGACAGCGGCTCTCGGTGAAACCTATCCGGTTTACGGAAGATGCATCGGGGAAAAGGTGAATGTGCGTGTAAAGCCGGATAGTGTGTATCCAACTTATGGACGTCTGATTCACGATGCACCGCTTCAGGTGCTCGGTTCTGAGGGGGATACATATTACTGCTCGACAGCCTTCGGCAAGGGATATATTCCCAAGATGTATGTTGAATTGTTTGAAGGAATGACCTATCAGGAATTCAAGGAATACAGCCGTGATAATCCAAGCGAATACAGAAAACTGAAACCACAGAAAAACCGTAATAAGGAACTCCTGAAAAAGTACTACGCCGGTAAAATTTCAGAAAAGCAGCTGTTGAATGGCTGGACCGGAGATGCAGTTTTTATCAGATCATCTAAGGGGAAACTGATTCCGGTAAAATAATGCGGTGTATACTTCGTTTTTGATCCAAAACGTCATGATTTTTGTCATGACGTTTTTTTTGCGGCGGGTAAAAGAAAAGAGCATACGGAATAAAAGGGATTCTCCCGGGAAACAAATAAAACGTTTAGTATCATCCGGAAGTTTAAGATTCCTGTATGTTTCTCAATGACCTTGACGCAATTTGTTAGTCATACCTTATAAAAATAATGGGAATTATTGATGTATTGAAACTTGTTGTGTTATATTAACATGATAAAATCTGAGGCAGACGGTTGAGCCGATTTGCATCAGGAAAGGGTGAACGACATGAATATGACAGTGATGGGGGCTGCGCTGGCTGCGTGTGCACTGCTTTCTGCAGGACAGGAGCGTTTACATTCGAAAGGATTGCCCAGTTTTCCCGGTGTTTTGGAGATCCGGTCAAACCTTCCCGGACGGATTCGAATGGAAGTCCCATCTGTCAGGAAAGCACCTGAAAAAGCTGATGTGATGAAGAAAACGCTCCTTGAAACAGGTGTATTCCGGGAAATCACAGTGAATCCTGTCACAGGCAGTGTCCTTTTCTGCTATGATGCAGATAAGATTGAGCCTGAAGTTGTAGAAGGCGTTGCTGTGCGCCTTTTGGGGCTGGACCAGGCGATAGAGAAAAGACCGGAAAGTATCGTACATCAGGGAATCAAATCTTTGTGCCGTGGTGTCGATAATGGCATCTATGATGCGACAGGCGGTTTGATATCAGGACGTACGGCAGCGGGGATCGCTTTGATAGTGACTGCTGTCAACAAGAGCATGGCATCCGGTCTGACGCTGCCAGGTGCCGCTACGCTGTTGTGGTGGGCATCCGGCATCCTTGGAAGAGGAGCAGGAAGGGAATGACACTGCTTGAGGAACAGACGCTTCGCTTTTGTCTGAATTATGAAATTGTCAAAGATCTGCCCGGATATCTGCGGATCAGATTTCCTGCATACCATCGTCTGCCGGAGGCTGCATTGCCGTATATGGGATATGTCAATGATGCATTGACGCTGATTCCCGGGATAGATTCTGCCAGTCCGAATCCAAGGATAGGTACCCTTTTGATCAGATATCGGGCAAATGTACTGGATACAGCGGCGATTTCAAACTGGATACGGATACTGACGGATGAAGGAATTCGTTTTTACCGTGAATATGAAGGGAAAATGCCTGGAGAGCAGGAAATCGTGTCTGTTCTCAGGAAAAGGCTGATTGACAAAGTGGCGCAGGTGATGATGAGATGAGCAATATCATGCAGGGAAGCATTGTATCCAGTCTGCGGGGACGGCTTCGGGTTGAGGTGCCTGGCCTTTCACAGCTTTTCGAACGCAAAAAGGAAATTGCTGAAAAGCTGTCATGCATACGTGGCGTACGTTCCGTACAGGTTACCCCTGTTACCGGGAGTATTTTATTCCACTATGATGCGGCATGTCTTGATGTTGAAACGCTGATGTTTGAGACGGATTCCAGGCTGTCAGAATACGCGCTGGATGTACACAGGGCGCAGATGAATCGCTGTGATGAAGATGATGGCGAAGAAACCATGACGGTTTCAAAACTGGCTGGCAGGCTGGTGATTAATGCGGCGGGTGCTGTCATTGGCCGCTTTCTGCCGATCACATCCGCAAGGCTGCCTTTTTTGTCAGTGGAGGCCTTGACTGCACTCGGACTTTCGGCACCGCTTGCAAAAAGTGCGCTGAAAGGACTGGAAACAGATTTGAGGCCGAATGCCGACTTTCTGACGGTCACAAGTATTATTGCCTCCATTCTGCTGGGAAGCGGCCGGTCTGCACTGCTGATTCTGGCACTGTCTGATATTGCGGAACTGATGACCAGTTATACCATTGAACGGACGCGTTCCTCGATCAAGGATATGCTTTCCGTGGATGAAAAAATGGTCTGGAAGTCGGAAGATGGGCATGTTGTTCGGGTGAACCTTGATGAAGTCGGGACAGGAGACATCGTGGTTGTTCATACCGGCGAGAAGATTGCAGTAGATGGAGCTGTTATCAGCGGTCAGGGAATCGTAGACGAGAGTGCGATTACTGGCGAATTCATTCCTGCAGAGAAACATGAGGGAAGCGAAGTATTTGCCGGTTCTGTTGTAAAAAGCGGTGTTATTTCCATTCAGACCGCCAAGGTAGGTGACCAGACGGTTGTCAGCCGGATTATTGGAATGGTTGAATCCAGTGCGCTTAAGCGTGCCCCGATTCAGCGGTATGCCGACCGTTTCTCAAATTATCTGGTGCCGCTTAACTTCCTTTTGTTTGCCGTAGTTTATGGGGTTACCAAAGACCCGAGACGTGCACTGAAGATGCTTGTTATCGATTACTCATGCGGTATCAAGCTGTCCACTGCGACTGCTTTTTCCGCTGCGATCAATGCAGGTGTGCGGCAGGGTATGCTGATCAAGGGTGGAGCGTATCTTGAACAGATGTCCGGTGCCAATACGGTTCTCTTCGATAAAACCGGGACAGTTACCGAAGGACGCCCTGAAATAGTGCGTCTTGATGTGGCAGAAGGTCTTTCGCGTGAGGATGTCCTCTCACTTGCAATGTCGGCGGAGGAGACTAGCGCCCATCCAATTGCGCGTGCGGTGCTTGACTATGGCCGCAGACATGGCGTAGAACCGGTCGCACATGGCGAAGTTGTCACAGAAGTGTCGCGTGGAACCAGAACGACGATTGATGGAAAAACAGTCCGTGTGGGCAGCATGCGTTACATGAGCGAAAACGGAGCAGTCTGGCAAAAGCCATATGAACAGGCAGAGCAGGGGATTGCCAATTATGTAGCACTGGACAGTGAAATCATAGGTGTATTGTATGCCATGGACAAACCAAAGGAAAACGTCAGGCGTGCCATCAATGCGCTTCGTTATGAGGGCGTCGGGGACATAGAACTTTTGACCGGTGATTCGGACAGACAGGCGCAGCTGATTGCCGAACTCGTCGGCACGGACAGTTACAGTGCACAGCTTCTGCCGGAGGATAAAGCGGAAACTGTTTTGAAATTACAGAATCACGGCAACAGTGTTGTAATGGTTGGCGATGGCATTAATGATGCACCGGCGCTTGCATTTGCTGATGTAGGCATTTCGCTGGGGTCCAGATCAACAGATATCGCTATCGAAACCAGTGATGTTGTAATATCAAGAGATGATCCGATGACTATCCCGGCGCTGCGCAGAATGAGCCGGGAAACCATGCGGATTGTACATCAGAATTTTGCAATGGTAGTTGCCATCAATACTGTAGGTCTGATTCTCGGTGCTTCAAGTAATATTTCTGTTCTTGCCAGCGCAGTGCTGCATAATTCATCGACTATACTGGTGGTAGCAAATTCACTGAGACTTTTGTTTATGAACGGCGAAAAAGCAGCAGGTTCAGATAACGGATATCGACAGGGCAGTAAAGCACTTGTACAGAATGCAAAACGGGGAGGACGTGGACGTGCATAACAACGAAAATGCACTTCATATAACGGTTTTATCAAGTCTGCCTGGACGTATCCGGCTGGAATTTGAACATTCACCGGCAGACCCGGCAGCCTTTGAACAGATTCCGGACATTCAAAGCTGCAGATATACACCGGCAATCAGAACACTCCTGTGCCGCTATGATCCGAATGTCACCAGTGAATGGGCAATTCTGCGTCAGATTGCCGGCCGCTACGCTGTTCAGCTGGAGCCGAAGCTCATACATGTGAAGCATGCGGAGGAACCTGGATTTGTGATGAGTTCAAGCGGGTGGGCAGCACTCGGGGCCATCGGTCTGGATGCTGTTGCTGCAGCTACGAATATGGGACTGCGCAGTGTAACACGCTGGATTTCTACAATAGCAACTCTGAGTGCGGTGCTGGAACATGGCTGGGAAGAACTGAATACGCGTGGGTCTTTTGATCCGGAGGTAATGTCTGTGGTCTACCTTTTGAATTCTCTGTCAAAAGGGACGACACTGCAAGCCAGTGCAATGGCATGGGGGTTGACCTTCGGACGCCACCTGCTGCCTAGAGATCCAAGAGAAACTGAATGGTCTGTACGCAGGCAGGGGAACCGCATTATGCTGACACCTGTTTCGCTGCCTCAAACGGGTAAATTTGCAGGAAGCCTGCTTAGAAGCGGACTGGATGCCATGGCAGCCAGACATTAAGTACGCAGATTTGCAATGTTCTTTTGAAAAAAAGATGGATGTCTGTTGTTTATCGGGAAGACGGACATATATCCGTTTTTGTAATACAGCATGTGCTTGGAATGATTTGAGGAGGTTAGGACAATGACAACGACTACGAGTAATATTTTAAAAGGCGTTTTGATTGGTGTGGGTGCGAGCATTGTTGGTTTTGCTGTGTATAAGAGCAATGAAGAAAAAGCAGACTCTTTTTTACGCCGTCATGGCATTGGCGTCAAGACGCCAGGGAGGGGATTTGACAGCATGAGAG
>JAFUHD010000324.1 GCA_017469025.1 Clostridia bacterium | reverse complement strand
TTAAAGAGGGCGAAACCGAACGTGCATGGCGTATCCCGCTGCGCAGTGACCTCAAGTGGGAAGACGGCACTGAAATCCATGCAGCTGATTTTGCCTATTCTGTAGAAAAGATGCTGGATCCCACCGCTCAGAATCACCGCGCAAACATTTTCTATATGGGAAATCTTGTGATTGAGAATGCTGAGGCATATCTCAAACAGGGTCTCAAGTCCACGACGAGCTTTGGTGTGGTAAAGACTTCCGAAGGATTTGACAGCATGGATGAAGTGCTTGCCAAGTTTGCGGATGAGAAGGGTTACATCAACTGGGCCAATTCTTATGGCGATACGTATGATTTTGCAACTGAAAGCTGGACCGGTACTGCTGCGGATGAGGTTGTTGAAACACCGCTGACCGTTCCGGAACTCTACAAGTTCTTCACTGAAGGCGCCGGTGCCGAATATGCGACGTGGGCAGATGCTGCGCAGAAGATTGAGTGGGCCAATGACGAACTGTTCATCAACTATATGCAGTTCCCGGATGCAATGACATTTGATCATGTTGGCTTTATTGCGACCGGAGAAGATGAAATTACGCTGATTCTCGCCAAAAAACTGAGCGGTTTCTATCTGTATTACGGTCTGTCTGACGGTTTCATTGTCAATCGTGATCTGTATGAGAAGTGTGCAAGCGAGCGCGAGGGTGTCTATTCAAACACCTATGGCACTTCTATGGATACGACAATGTCCTGGGGCCCCTACAGACTGGCCAATTTCCAGTCTGACAAAGTATATGAGCTTGACCGCAATGAGAACTGGTTTGGGTTCAACATGGAGACAAACCAGGATAAGTATGAGACGGACCGCATGGTGATCAACTATGTGCAGGAGCCGAGCACCCGTGTTGAGATGTTCCTGAACGGAAAACTGGATGTTGTCGGACTGGACCGTGACCGCATTGATGAGTATGCAACGTCTGATTATACCTACTACAGTGAAGGCGATTCCGTCTATGCCATGGTTTTCAATCCGGATATGGAAGCGCTCAAGACAGCACAGGAGAATGCGGGCGAGCATATCAACAAGACGATCATTACCGTTAAGGAATTCCGTATGGCTATGTCTCTTGCAATGAACCGCGCGGAGTTCTGCCTGGCGGTTTCCCCGACGAATCAGCCGGCATTTGCTCTGTACGGATCCCAGATTGTCTCAGATCCGGAGAGGGGCATATTCTATCGCACGACGGATGTGGCGAAGCAGGTTGTCGTCAAATTCTGGGGACTTGATGATGAAATTGGTGACGGCAAGCTCTATGCGAACGTGGATGATGCCATTGATTCCATCACAGGATATAATCTTGAGATGGCCAGGGCTTATTTTGACAAAGCATATGATATTGCCATCGAAAAAGGCCTTATGAAAGCGGATGACACCATTCTGATTATGGTGGGCACGCCGAATGCAACCTCCGTTTTCTACAATAATGGTTATGATTTTATCGTAAACAATTACACGGAAGCCGTCAAAGGTACAAAGCTTGAGGGCAAACTGACCTTCAGCCGTGATGCAACACTGGGCAACAGTTTCAGCGATGCGCTGCGCACCAATCGTGTGGACATGCTCTTTGGTGTTGGCTGGACCGGTTCCACATTCGATCCGTACGGCCTGATCGAAGCATATGTGACTTCTGAATATCAGTATGATCCGTCCTGGAATCCTGCCAAGACGGATATGACCATCGAACTTGAAGGCGAAACGTATACAGCGGACGTCTTTACCTGGTACAAGTCCATTACGAACAACAAAATCCAGGCAGAGAATGCTGCAGGTGAAATGGTTGAACTGGACGTTTCATCCAATGCGCAGGACCGTGTTTACGTGCTCAGCGTGCTTGAAAACACCATTCTGCAGAACTATGATTTCATTCCGCTGATGGGTGCTTCTTCTGCGCATCTGAAAGGCATGAAGGTTGAATATTTCCTGGAGGATGAAGTGTTCCCGATGGGCCGCGGCGGAATCAAGTACATGACGTACAACTATGATGACGATGAGTGGGATGCATTTGTTGCTGAACAGGGCGGAACGCTCAACTACAAGTAAGCATCAGTTTGAACAGGCAGTGTGAAAATTTCCGTGCCGAAGGGTAGGAACGGCCGCCTGTGAATGAGACAGAGACCCCTCTGTCTCATTTTTGTGATTTTTCCGGCTGGAAACGCTATGCTGAGAACGCTTTGATGCAGAGGTTCCATGAGGCAGATGCGGACGCACATGTCTGCTGTGCGGGGCTTCCCATGCCGGAGAGACGTACCTGGAGATTGGAGAGACTGGAGTTATTTGAATGGGAAAGTATGTTGTTAAACGTATTATCCTGATGCTGTTTACGTTTTTGATTATCATCTCAATCTGCTTTGTGCTGGTAAAGCTGCTGCCCAGCAAACCGGCACAGCAGTTTGGCAAGGATATGCAGCTGATTGAGATGAGACGGGAGGCACTGGGGTATAACAAGCCGCTTCTTGAACAGTATCTGATCTTTGTGCGGCGTTCCCTGATCGGCGGCGACTGGGGCGTCAGTGAGGTGCTTTATCTGGGGCAGGATGTCTGGCAGAAATTCATGGAGAAGATGCCGGCCACGGTGGTGGTCAATCTGTATACCATGCTGTTTTCCGTGCCGCTGGGGCTTATGTTCGGCATTTATGCTGCACTAAAGAAAAACAAGTGGCAGGATCATCTGATTTCCACACTGGTTGTCGTTTTTGTTTCCGTACCAAGCTACGTGTACGCGTTTCTGGTCCAGTATTTCCTGTGCTTCAAGCTCAAGCTGTTTCCATTCCAGATGAACGCCGGCTATAATTTCTTTACATTCAGCACGTTTGTCTCGATGGTACCGGCGATTCTGTCACTCGGATTCGGTACAGTGGCAGGCCTTACACGTTATACGCGTGCGGAGCTGACAGAAGTTCTGACATCGGACTTTCTTCTGCTTGCGCGCACAAAAGGTCTGACACGTGCCCAGACGACGGTGCGCCATGCTATGCGCAATGCCATGGTGCCTATTTTTCCGATGATACTGGGCGAATTTATCGGCATCATGGGCGGCTCACTGATCATTGAGCAGATCTTCGGTATTCCGGGTGTGGGACCGCTTTATGTTGCGTCAATCACGGCAGCCACACCGGATTACAATTTCTTCATGCTCCTGTCAGCTTTCTATACTTTTATAGGACTGGCATCGGGTATTATCGTGGATATCAGCTACGGATTCATTGATCCTAGAATCAGAATGGGGAGTAAGAAAGCATGAGTAATATTCCGAAATCCGCATTCGAATTTGTCCCGGAAACGGGACGGATGCATGACAAGAAACTGGAAACAAAGCCGGTCGGCTATTTCCGGGATGCAATGAACCGTTTTGCAAAGAACAAGAGTTCCGTTGTAGCCGCGTACATTATTCTGGTTCTGGTGTTGTATGCCATTTTTGTCCCGCTCTTCTGTGAGACGACATATTCGAAGGCGCTGACGGATACCAACTATCTCAATTATACAAAGCTGCCGCCGAAAATGCCGCTGATCGGTATCGACGGGACAAGCAAGATGACGGTTAACAAAACCCGTTACCTGATGTATGAGGCACTTGAGGAGGAAACCGGACTGGATGTTATCCGCGATATTTACCAGGCGGATTACAAGGACAGCACTGCCGGCAAAAACACCTCTTTTTATGACATCCGCGTGGACAATTATGCTGCGATGGGCATGGTCTATATGACGCTGACGGAGCAGCAGTTTGAAGAGATTCAGGCCTGGCAGGACAAAACAGGTCTGCAGGTCATTTATCCGGCGATTACGGATGCCAAACAGACGAATGCCAATATCTGGTATGATGCTGACAAGAAAGGACAGCCGAAGCTGACTAAGCAGGGGGAGCTTAAGGCGGTCTACCGGACGACAACACCGGAGGATACACTGTATCATTCTCTGCGCATTGAGGCAGACAATGATCCGGAGCATCCGCTTGCATATACGAGAGTGACAGGGACGAGCAATGCAAAATCCCTGATCACCAGGATCAGCAAATATACATATTTCCAGTATAAGTATGGATTTGAACCGAGCTTCCTCTTTGGCACAAATGCCAAGGGACAGGACATCTTTACCCGCCTCGCCAGCGGTGCCCGTTTCTCATTCCTGCTTGCAATCTGTATATCTGCAATCAACCTGTTTATTGGAACCATCTATGGTGCCATTCAGGGATATTATGGCGGAGCCGTTGACCTTGTCATGG
>JAFUHD010000323.1 GCA_017469025.1 Clostridia bacterium | reverse complement strand
TCGGTCTCCGTGGAGGATTTCACACCCGAGGAATGGCAGGAGCAGTACCGGGTGGAGGTCACCGAGAATGCGCATCTTGTGAAAACACCCGACTACGACCCGAAGGAGCTGCTGAAATGAGCGTGATCTTAGCCTCCGGCTCCCCGAGGCGCAAGGAGCTTTTGCACATGGTCACGGAGGATTTTATCGTGCATCCGGTGGATGCCGACGAAACGCTCCCGCAGGGGATGCCCGTGGAAATGGCCGCCGCCTACCTTGCCGACCGCAAGGCCAGTGCCTGCGCTGCCATCTTCCCGGATACGGTGGTCATCGGCTGCGACACGATGGTGGTGCTCGAGGATACCATCATGGGAAAGCCAAAGGACCGGGAGGATGCCTACAGGATGCTGCGGGCGCTCTCCGGGGAGACCCACACGGTCATGACCGGCGTGTCCCTGTACCTGGGCCGGCAGACGACGGTGTTCACGAGCGAAACGCAGGTGACCTTCTATCCGCTCTCGGATGCGGAAATTGAAGCCTACCTTGACACCGGCGAGCCGTTTGATAAGGCAGGCGCCTACGGCATCCAGGGGAAGGGCGCACTCCTCGTGCAGCGCATCGAGGGGGATTATTTCAATGTGGTGGGCCTCCCCGTGGCAGCGCTCTCCCGGCAGCTGGCGGCATTTGAGAAGGCCGTCAAGCGGCCGAAGGTGCATTTCAGACCGGACGGGCTTTCGGGGAAGGGATGAGCACCCGCTGCATTCCATAAATTGTAAGATTTTCTAACAAATTCCGGGCGGATGATTGACAATCCGTCCGGAATTTGTTATACTATTCTTATGCAGATGTATAAGCTGTATGATGAAAAATGTAGGAGGAATGATACATGAAACACAGATTAGCCGCCGCTGCAACGGCGCTTATGCTGATGATGGGGACAGTCCCGGTGCTGCCCGTGCAGACGGTGCTGACGGCACAGGCGGAGGAGATTGCTTCCGGGCACTGTGCTAACAACCTGACATGGGTTCTGAAGAACGGCACGCTTACGATTTCCGGAGAGGGAATGCTGAAATCATCAAACTGGGAGGATCATCGTGAGCAGATCAAGTCTGTCGTAATTGAGGAGGGAGTAACGGCTATAAGCTACGGGATCTTTGAAGATCATACATCTTTGACATCTGTTTCACTTCCAAAAAGCCTGTCCAGGGTACACAGCGCAGCGTTTGTAGGCTGTACCAGCTTGAAGGAGATCAAGGTCGATCCCGAAAACACTTGGCTTAAAGCCGTGGATGGTGTGCTGTACGGTTATGTACTCAAAGAAACATACGGATATGCGTATACTTCAAAAAATCAGTCGACCGATATGTGCTTGACTTCTTATCCTCCAGGGAAAAGTGGCACCTGCAGCGTTCAGGAGGGAACGGTACTTATAGACGATGAATCTTTTAAGGACTGTACCGGACTGGAGAATGTGACGATCCCCGGTTCTGTTAAGGAGATCGCCGGGGGTGCATTCTGGGGCTGTACAAATCTTCGCTCTATCAGTATTCCTGACAATGTTACGACCATAGGTCAAGCTGCATTTCTTAATTGCAGCTCCCTGACATCTATTAGGCTGCCCAAGGACTTAGAAACCATTGAGTCCAGTACTTGTCACGGATGCAGCAGTCTGCGCTCCATCACCATTCCGGACAGTGTCACGTCGATCGGCAAATTCGCTTTTATGGACTGCACATCTCTGACATCCGTTGACCTGCCGGAGAGCCTGACAACGATCGGAAACTATGCATTTGAGGAATGCAAAAGTCTGCGCTCCGTCACCATTCCGGACAGTGTGGAGAGTATAGGCTATTCTGCTTTTGCAGACTGTTCTTCACTCACATCTGTTAAGATCGGTAGTGGCCTGACAGAAATAGGGGAGAACACATTTAGCTCATGCCCATTATTGGAAAATATTGATCTGGGGCCAAATGTTTCCCTGATTGATAAACAAGCATTTGCATGCTGCAAGTCTCTGACCTCACTGACGTTCCCGGATAGTTTAGAAACGATCGGAAATCGCGCATTTTCGTCATGTACCGGTCTGAAAAATGTTCGTTTTGGCAACGGATTGACCACTATTGGCGAGAGGGCTTTTGGTGAATGCTGGCAGCTTCATATCGTGCTTTTTGGAAGCCAACTCGAAAGTATTGGTCAGGATGCATTCAGCGGCTGTGACCAGAGCGCATATGGCATTACAGAAACATGGGAAGATGAAAACGGCGATGTGCATACCGAAGAATATTACACGCTCAGTAATAACTATGGCTATGTGCGGATGCCGGCCAGCATGAAAAGCCTCGACAGCGGCGCATTTGGTGAGAGCGGCTATGCTTCGATCGTCATAGAAAGCATGGACTGCGAATTCTATGACAGTGGAAATACCATCGGCAGGATCGAATATATATGGGATGAAGATACG
>JAFUHD010000322.1 GCA_017469025.1 Clostridia bacterium | reverse complement strand
CTCTCCATTATATTCAAACCGATAACATTCGTGGTTGTCTCTTTGGTGAATGCTATCAGCAGCCTATTTAAGGGTGAAATGGACGAGAATTCGGACGATGCCGCCGATGAACTGCATTCCATCATAGACACTGCAGAAAATGAAGATGTCCTCGATGAGGATGCTTCTGAACTGGTGAATGCAGCCATAGACTTTTCTGATATTTCAGCGTCAGAAATTATGACTGCGCGCGTAGATATGGTGGCAATCGATGTAAATGATGACTGGAATGAGATCATGAGGATTCTTGGCAGTTCACGCTATTCCAGAATTCCCGTCTATGAAGACAGTCCTGATCACATCATTGGCATTCTGTCACTCAAACATGTGCTCAAAGAAATGCTGGACGACCGTAAGGTAGACCTGCGCAAGCAGCTCATGGAACCGTGCTACGTTTACAAAACCATGAAACTGCCGGCAGTACTGTCCATGCTGAAGGATGCTCAACAGCATCTGGCTGTGGTAACAGATGAATATGGTGGTACGCTGGGTGTCGTATCTATGGAGGACGTCCTCGAACAGCTCGTTGGTGACATCTGGGATGAAACAGATACGGTTCACATAGAAATGGTTGAGTCGGAAGATGGAAGCATCCAGATGGATGGAGATACTCCGATTTCCACACTGCTTGAAAGCATGGGATGGGATGAGGACGATTTTGACTACGAAAGCGAGACAGTTGGCGGCTGGTGCATAGAAGAACTTGATGCTTTCCCGGAGGAAGGGCAGAATTTTACCTACCGTGATCACATTGTTACGGTTATTCACATGGAAGGCAGACGTGTCAGAAGAGTGCGTATTTCCCCAGTAAACAAAAAAGTGGAGCCCGGTAAATAAACTTCCATGAATCTGACTGCATCATAAAGCTTTTCATGATCAAAATGGCAGCGGAAAACTGCCGGGTAAACTAACAGAACAGCAAGAAAAACCAGACGGGATTCCCCGCCTGGTTTTATATCTGTGGGCAATAGTCAAGAGGAATCCACAACTGCTCGCATTTTTCCTGAGCTTCAGAAATTAGGAATAAATACAGAAAACTGCAAAAATGAACATGAAAAGAGAAAGACCATGGACTTTGGAATCAACGAAATGCAGGAAATGCAAAAGGTTTTACAAAACAGGTACCGTGACAAGTGGAAACCGATATGTCCTGAACGCGGAAATGATCAGCTGTTATGGATGATCGGTGAAATAGGGGAAGTCATCGACATTATAAAGAAACATGGCGGAATTGCAGCGTGTCAGAATCCTGAATTGAGAGCGCATCTGGTCGAAGAACTGGCAGATGTACTCATGTATTATAATGACATATTGCTTTGCTACGGTATTTCCGCTGAAGAATTGAAACAATCCTATACTGAGAAATATGAGAAGAATATGATGAGATGGTAGGGAAGGCATTCCATTGTAAAATGCCTGACAGCTGAAATGGAAACTATCACCCGGAGACGGTAAAACCCAGGGATCTTTTGCGCAGGAAACAACTCATGTGCGTTTGATGGGAACGGGATCGGAGCGCCATGAGTAAGGGCAGTATGCGGAGGAAAAAAAGATGGCAAATTTTAATGCAGATCAGTTGAAAGCGATAGAGGCACAGAATCATACTATTCTGGTATCCGCGGCTGCCGGATCAGGAAAGACCACGGTTATGGTTGAAAAAATCAAACAAAGCCTAATCAATCATCCTGAAAAGCATCTGTCTAACATGCTGGTCATTACCTTCACAAGGGAGGCAGCCAGCAACATGCGGCGTAAGCTGCAAGACCTGCTGCTTGCTGCAGCGGATGATGCCACACTGACAGAGGCACAGCAGTGCGCCGCCTCCGCTGCGCTTGATGAAATTGAAAATGCTCAGATTTCCACCATTCATGCATTCTGTATTCAGGTAATCCGCAGCGGTTTTCATATTCTTGATGTGGATCCGCTTGTCAGGGTTGGAGAGGAATCAGAGATTGCACCCATGTTCGATGCCGCCTTTGAGAAGACAATGAATCTGCTCCTTGAGCCTGAATCTGCTGCTGCGATTCCGGGCATGACCCCGGTGCAGCATGCCAACATTCTTACATTATTTGGCGCTTTTACCAGTGAAGAGCTTCTCCTTTTCTGTAAAAATCTGTATGGTGCCCTCATGGGAATACCGGATCCATTTGACCGGCTTCATGAACTGATTAATGCCATTGACCTGCCGCTTGAAATACAGCCATGGGCTATCGAAATCATGTCAGCAGTCCGTATGGATCTTTATGGGCTGGCTTCGCTCGTGGAACGCGAACAGGATATTGCCGAAAAACTGCCTGCTTATCCTGCAGTTTCTGATATCGCGGCTGCTGACAGGGACGTAATCACTTCTTTTCTTGACAGCGTCCAGACCGCAGATTCGGTTGAAAATTTATATAAAAGTGTTTCAGACGCCATCGGACAAATGCAGAAACTGAAATCTCTGCGTGGTCTTTCCGACGAAGACAAACAGATCTATGAGGCATTCAAGAATGTAAGAGGCATGATCAAAGGAAAGGACAGCATTCTCGGGCAGGCGGCTGCTGATCTGGGCGAAGTGCTGAATACTGCACAGATCCGGGATAATCAAAAGATTCAGTCCGAGCTCCAGGGACTGGAAGTGCTGATTCGTCTGGTATCGGAAGCATTTCGTGCTGAAAAACAGGCTGCCAATGTCATTGACTTCTCCGATATGGAACAGATGACTTACCGGCTCATGACAGATACCGAACATCCGGAAATCCGCGAAAACCTCAGAACCACCTATTCTGATATTTATGTGGATGAGAGTCAGGATATCTCAGCCATTCAGAATGCGATTATTCAGGCGATGCATCATTCGGACAACCGTCTTTTCATGGTTGGAGATGTCAAACAGAGCATCTACCGCTTCCGTCACGCAGAGCCCAGGCTGTTTATGCATCTGAGGGATACATATTCAATGGAAGATGACGCGGAAAGCCGAAAGATCTATTTCCAGGATAACTACAGATCTTCCATCAATGTCATTGCCTGTGTAAATGAGGTCTTTTCCATGGCTATGGACCGGCAGGTTAATGAGCTTGATTACGAAGAAGGTGATTATCTCATCGCCAATAAGGAAGGTACATTTGGCGAGACGGAAATCATTCTTCTGAATCTTGATCCGGCTGAAAAACTGAATGCGCAGGCACAGCTGGAAGCACAGTGTATGGCAGTGGCCAGGCGCATTGAGGCATTGCTTGCGGATGTGGATGGTGAAAAAATTGAACCGCCGTACCAGTACAGGGATATTGCCATACTGCTCAGAAGTGCGAAAGCCGATGCACCACGCATGGTAGAAATCTTCAAGCAGCTCCATGTGCCAATCTATTATGATGGTGCCATGAATTATTATGGACTGTCTGAAGTGGCTATGTTCCTGTCTTTGCTCAGCACAATTGATAACATGCATCAGGATATACACCTCCTTTCCATTCTTAAACAGGCACCTTTTTATCTGGACGAAAAAGATCTTCAGGAAATCCGGATGGCTGCACCGGGCCGTGTACCGTTTTATGAAGCTTTTGAACGGTGCATGATTGAGGAAACACCGCTTGGCGAAAAATGTGTGTCAATCTATCATCAGATAGAAGAGTGGCAGCTTCTGGCCGGCACAATGAAGGCATCCGAATTCATCTGGCGTCTCCTTCGGGAAACAGGGTTTTATGCCATCTGTGGTGCGTATCCGGATGGCAGGCTCAGGCAGAATAATCTGGATATGCTGTATCAGAAAGCACTGGATATGGAGAAGCGCGGAATCTACCGGCTTTCGGATTTTCTGTCGCAAATACAGTCCGTAATTGAACGGGGACAGAAGGATTCAGATTCTCCTGTTGCCGGAACAGACAGTGACAATTGTGTCCGGCTTATGACCATGCATAAATCCAAAGGCCTTGAATTCAGAACCGTTATTCTCATGAATCTTTCAAAGAACATGCGCAGAAGCGCAGGCCGGGATCTGCTGAGAATCGATATTGGCCAGGGGGATACGGACAGACCGGCACTGGGGCTTTATCTGCCTGCGGTGAATCTTGAAAAGAATACAAAACGCAATACATTCGGCAAGACCGCTTTTGACCGCCGCGCTGTGCGCAACGAAATTGCGGAACAAACACGTCTTATGTATGTGGCAATGACCCGTGCAATGGAAAAGCTCATCATGATCGGCACGTACAAGCCCGATGACACTGAACTCTGGATGGAAAAAAACCGTGTCAGCCGAATCTGGCGCACGCGCTCGCTGCTGGATATGGTAATGCCTGCCATACTGAAAAAAACACCCCTGCCGCCTCCGGGAAACACCGTAAAAGCAGGGCCGTGGAAACTGACCGTTCAGCGTCCAGAACGGATTATTGCAGCAGATACCGCTGAATCCGGTTCATTCAGGGAACGGATATTAAAAATTCTGGACGAGTCGGATCCTGAGCTGACCCAGCAGTGGACAAAACCGGCAGAACCGCGTTATCCACTGAAAACGTCTGTTTCATCCATGGTTCGCAGCATCGGGCATGATGCCTATTACCGTGTAGAAGACATGGAGGAAACGCTCGAGGAAAAACGGAAACCTGAGGGAACCCGTGTTGTCCCGTTTCTGCTCAATGATACCCCGGGAGTTCCAAAGTTTATGGAAATACGCCGTCCGACTGCTTCAGATCGCGGTGTAGCAGCTCATCGGTTCCTGCGTCTTCTGGCGATAGAACAGTTCCGGGATCTTTCTGATGAATCCGTTATGGAAAAACTGCAGCAGCAGTCAGCAGAGCTGCTGGAAAATGGAATCCTTTCAGCAGATGAATCAAAACTGATTGATCTGTCTTCAATCTCAAGGTTTATCCGGTCGGAAATAGGTCAAAGGTTTGTTCATGCCGGCCGGATATACCGGGAATGGCCGTTTACATATCGGATCAGCATTGATACGGGGACAATTATCCAGGGTGTGATTGACGCTGCATTTCTTGAGGACAATGAATGGATCCTGATCGATTACAAGACAGATCACGATACAGAACCTAAACGTTTTATTCCACGCCATGCGCAGCAAATGAACTGGTACCGGGAAGCAATAGAACATTTGACCAATAAACCGGTTCGTGAGATGTGGCTGTTTTCACTTAAAAATGGACAGGCTCATCTGGTGCCGAAAATGGATATGACACAAAATCATGCAGAATCAAGAAGTGGAAGGGAGGCTGATGAATAATGGATGCAACCGTACAGGTAATCACAACCCGCATGTCGGGACTGCCTTCCTGTCTGATCGAAACGGTTAAGGCATGTTATGACCCGTCGCTTACGCATCCTGTCATCCTGATGATGCCCGAAAACCTGACACTGAATGGTGAACAGGAAATTATAGAACATATTACAGGCAATGGTCTGCTGGGAATCCGGATTATTACACCAAAGACAATAGCTGATGAAATCACTGACCGGGCGGGCGTACCTGGCACTGAACCGATTACAGACTTTGGCCGTGCCGTTGTCCTGTCTCATGTGCTTAAACAGCTGCATCGTCAGAAACTCCTTGATTTTTACGACAGCGCTGTCCGTCAGTCCAATCTGCCAATAAAACTGGCCGAACAGATTGATGAATTCAGGGATGCCGGACTGATTCCGGAGGAGCTGATGAAGCTGGCTGATCATCCTGATATTCCGGACGCGATGCGGTACAAATATCGTGATATTGCAAAAATCTGGGGCAATTATCTGACGGATATTGATAACCAGTTCCTTGACGGTTACCAGCAGTGGGAAGATCTCATCACGCGGTTTAAAAGCAGCCACTATTTTGACGGTGCTGATTTTATTGTGGTTGGATTCAGCATGCTGAATCAGCAGCTGATGCGTCTGATGGCCGCAACAGCGCCATTGACTGCCAGTACCAGACTGATTATTGTAGCCGACGAAATCAGTGCAGATGCACGTATTTTTGCCAGTGTAAACAATCAGCTGCTGTCCTTTGGCCAATATCTTTTTAATCACGGCGTACGGATGACAAAGCGGACATATCAGTTGGAGCATTCAGATCAAAATCCGGGAATCCGTTTTATTGAGCAAACATTGTTTGCAGGCGGACATCGCGCACCGGCACCGGATATGAGTGCGGTTGCCGTCTATACGGCAAGCACCCCTTTTACAGAGTGCCAGCACGCCGCACAGACACTGATAGAGTGGCATCAGCAGGGCATGCGCTGGCGGGAAATGGCGGTTGCCATATCCGGATCTGATATTCTGCCGGACCTGCTTCCGATGGTCCTTTCAGATGCAGGCATACCATGTACACCGCCGGGCGGACAAAGCATGCTGATGAATGAATATGTGCAGTTCGTGCTTTGTACAGTCCGTGCGGTTTGTCTCGGATATCTTCAGGCGGATATGCTCGGCCTTATAAAAAGCGGGTTCTGCCTCGAAACTGAAGATGCCATGGATATGGAAAACTATGTGATTGAACATGGCATTACCCGCCAGAAATGGACAAAAGCCTTTGAACTGCCGGAACCTTCAGACAGCCAGTATACTTTTGTTCAGCGTATGGAAGACATGCGTCAATATATTATGGACAATCTGGGGAAGATGAGAAAACAGCTGGCTGACAGGAAGAGCACCGGTGCGGATCAGGCACGTGCGATCTACGATACCATGATCCGCTTTGGTACATATGTTGCCCTTCAGGACCGCGAACGGCAGTATATGGAACGGAATATGATACTTGAGGTTGACAGAAACCGTCAGGTATGGGATTCGGTAAACGATGTGCTTGATCAGATTGCCGTCTTCTCAGAAAAAAGACACATTGCCCTTGAAGAGCTGCCTGCCATGCTGGAATCAGCTTTTGCTGCATGTGTGGTCAAATCACTCCCGCAAAGTTCGGATGCAGTTACCGTCAACCCGATGGGCATGTTTTTCTCTTCATCCATCCGCGGGATGATCATGCTGGGAATGCAGGACAGGGACAGCAGCGGAGAGGCAACACTGATTTCAGATGCAGAGCGGGTGACACTGCGTGCCGTAACAAAAACGCCATTCGGCATTACCCGGCAGGAACAGGCCGGCATTGAAATGGAGCGGATTTCCAATACCATTGCCTCAGCAAAAGAAAAACTGGTCATTTCCTGTTCTCTCACAAAACCGGATGGATCTGTTCTTTATCCGTCGTCGGTGATGCGCATGGTTTCTAATATTCTGAAATCAGCAGGAAAAGAAGAAAATATTACCGGCGGCATGCTGGAGGACGGAATTATGCCTTATTCTCCGTCCACAGCACTTGAGCGCCTGTCCGTCCGGCTGCGCAGTGCGCTTCAGGGCCAGGATCATATTCTTGGGACGCCTGTTCCTGAGCCCATTTCATCCTCAGTTGACGAAACAGGTGCTGATGGTTTCAAACCAGAAACAAATAATGCTGATGACAATACCATTCCGTTCCGGAATGAAAATGAAGATCCGGACCGCATATGGCGGGCAGCACTGGCGTTTCTGTATCACGATCCCGCCTGGCATACGCGTACTGCGAGAATGCTTCAGGGACTCAGTGCCCAGATACATGTGGATGATCTGACCCCTTCGATTGCTCACCGGCTGTACCCGGAAACCAACCTGTCTGTTTCAAGGCTTGAAACATTTGCTTCCTGTCCATACCGGCATTTTCTCATTTACGGACTCCGGCCTGTAATCCGTCAGCCGTTTTCATTCATGGCGAATATGAAGGGCGATTTTTATCATCAGGTGATGGAAGCCTATATCCGTAAAGCATCCGCACTTCCATCCTGGCCAAATCTTGCGCCGGATGAGATGAATGGCGTGCTGGATGAGGTTATAAGGCCGCTCACAGAAGGCTGGCAAAACGGTCCGCTGGATATTGATGCACTCCGGCATTTTCATGCACAGCGCATCATACGGGATGTCCGTCATGCTGCAGCCACCATTACAAGAAACTTTTCCGTCAGTTCATTTATGCCGGAGGCATATGAACTCCGTTTTGGACGTAAAACAGAGGGCGGACTGGTACTGCCGCCGATCCAGTTCTTTCTTTCTGACCGGACAAAGATCACACTGAACGGACAGATTGACAGACTGGATACCTTCGTGAGTTCAGAGGGAATCAAGTATTTCCGGGTTGTAGATTACAAGAGCTCGCATCATGTCCTGAGAGACCGGATGCTGGAGGAAGGTCTCCAGATGCAGTTCCCGATTTACATGAATGCGGTTCAGCAGTCCATGCCGGAAGCTGTACCTGCCGGTGGACTGTATCAGGTAATTGGAAATCCCCTGATCGAAGCGGATGATGAAGATGAGGCTCTGATTGTACGTAAAATGGGCAGCGAGCTGAAGCTCAGAGGGATCGTTCTGGATGACAAAGAAGTGCTGCAGGCGATGGGTGAGGTAAACGGACATTCACGCTCACCTGAACTGGTTGCAGCAGTATCACTCGATGAGATCCGGACACGAATGAATGAGGCCATGGAAAATGCAGAAGGACTGACCGAACGTATTTTCAACGGGTGCATTCAGATCGCTCCGGTTCAGTATGATGAGAATGCACCTTCGCCCTGTCAATACTGTCCGGGTGCATCTGTCTGCGGTATCGATGCACGTCTGCCGGGCGGCCGTCCCAGACTGCTCAAGCCTTCTAATCCGGGGGAAGAGACAGATGCCGAATCGTGAACCAGAATAACCGAAATGATAATGACATACAAAGTGTCCCCGTCATCCGGCGGGGACACTTTGCATAAAAAGATAGGAAAAAGACACCTGACAAAGTCAGGTGTCTCAGAAACTGTCAGTCTGCCAGAGTTCCCATCGGATCCCATGGGGCGAGGGAAATCGGTTCCTGAGCTACCAGAGGCGCTTTGTCACCGAGGTATTCCTTTTCGACAGCAGCCTGGTACACATACTGGTCAAACCAGGAATCAGAGCAGACATAGTAGCCCTTGTCGCCCTTTTCGTCACCCCAGCTGTTCTCAATGCGCCAGCGGGTGGGCTGTCCATTTTCAATCTGAACACCCGTAATGACCATTGCGTGATTCATGGCAGACAGGCTGTAATTGAGAGCATCTTCCTTGGATATGGACATATCCAGACCGGACAGCAGATCAAAGTTGAAGCTCTTGTCATCCCAGATACCGAGTTCACGGTCACCATAATGGCCGACATCACTACCAAACCAGACGACCTTTCCGGCATTCAGCTGAGCGATAATTGCAGCCTTAAAATCGGAAAGTGCGAGATTCAGGTGACATACCGGACGACCGTCGGCCACATTGCCGAGGAACTGAATCGTAAAGGTCTTGTCATAGGGCTTGTCCGCCGTCGGCGCATGAATAATGCTTACCGTATCATCCAGGAGTTTCAGGACGCCATAGCGTTCTGCGAAAGAGAGGGGAGTAAGACCGGTCTCCACATGATAGTCTTTTTTGTCCTTGTCGATCCATTCAAAACTGAAGGTCTTCGGCGGCTCACCGTAGCAGCTGCAGAGGAAACCATAAATCTTTGAGAGAATCTCGTTCTTGCAGGTCTGTACATCCGTATCGGAAGCACCAGCATGGATCATGCTGCGCAGTTTGGCTGCACCGATCTTGAGTGCACGGTTTACGACATAGTTAAGCTGGCGGGTATTGCTGCTCTGATGGGTCTCATCATAGACATCCTTCGGAACAATGCCATACTTGCGGACAATATTTCCGAACATATCCCACTGTCCGCCATCGTGAACACCGGTCTGCAGAATAAACATGACAGTACGGTCATCTGTCGGCAGGTCTGCTGTCGCAATCATGCTCTCCAGGAAGTAATTGCAGCGTTCAAACTTGTCCCAGAATGCCAGGTAGCTCTGGGAAAGTTCAAATTTTTCTATATTGCGTGCTTTTGCAATGCGTTCACGCAGAACGTTGGTTGCAGCAAACAGCCAGCAGCGGCCTGAGGATTTCTGATTGGTGACCTCCATCGTCGGAATTTCGACAGAAAATTTATGGCGAAGCTTTCCGGCATCCTTTGGAGAGAAGGCCACATTGTACAGGTCACTCTTGGACAGGGCCAGTGTTGCAAGCTGACGTCCATTGTCGCAGACGTATGCCTCATTGAATTCATGAAGCAGTTCAGGTGTAATTGCGTTCATAATGGTATCCTTTCTGTTGATTTTGCCGCCATTGTAGTACAGGAAAGTGGAAAAGTCAAACCTATGAAGCGGATAAAAAAAGCAAAGTGAGTTAAGCAGGCAATATCCTGATGAACTATAGGAAAAAGGGACTGCCTCTGGCAGTCCCCTGCAGGAATCATGCGACGTTCAACACCTTGTAGTCTTTATCCTCAACGGCTTTTGCCAGGACGGCATTGTCAATGTCCTTTGCAAGCGTAACAACTGCAGTTCCCGCAGTGTGGCTGACTTCTGCTGCTGTGACTCCGTCAATGGCTTCCAGCGCTTTCTTTACGGTTGCTTCGCAGTGGGGGCACATCATGCCTTCGATTTTGAGCGTTTTTTCCATGGTTTTGTTTTCCTCCTGATGTCTTTTTTTAAGGGGTTTATCCTTATCTGCATTATGCAGATTGAAAAGGTTAAGCCGCAGTGCATTGGTAACAACGCAGAAGCTGGACAGACTCATGGCAGCTGCGCCGAACATGGGATTCAGCTTTATGCCAAATATTGGATACCACAGCCCTGCTGCCAGCGGAATTCCGATTACATTGTAGAAGAAGGCCCAGAAAAGATTCTGATGGATATTGCGCAGCGTCGCCCGGCTGAGTCGGATAGCTGCAGGTACATCCTGCAGACTGCTTTTCATCAGCACAATATCTGCTGCATCAATGGCAACATCCGTTCCAGCACCGATTGCAATACCGATATCCGCACGGGTAAGCGCAGGGGCATCATTGATGCCGTCTCCAACCATGGCAACGCGGCCGCTCTTTTGAAGTCGGCGTATGACAGCTTCTTTACCATCCGGCAGCACGCCTGCGACGACTTCGTCAACACCTGCCTGACGTCCAATTGCTTTTGCAGTGCGCTCATTGTCACCTGTCAGCATGACAACACGAATGCCAAGATTCTGAAGGGCACGTATTGCAGCCGGACTGTCTTCCTTGAGCACATCCGCAACGGCAATTGTACCGATATAAGCGCCATTGCATGCAAAACAAAGCAGCGTTTTTCCATCTTGCGCGAGCTGGTCAACAGAGGCTTTAAGACGCTCCGGGATAAGGGACAGCAGGCTGCTGATATATGCATAGCTTCCGCCGGTCAGCGTATCCTTTTCAATATTCGCAGTGAGACCGTTGCCAGGAAGCGCTTTGAAGTCTCTGACGGGCATGATCTGAATGGATTTATCCCGCGCACAGGCAAGTACTGCTCTTGCGAGCGGATGTTCGCTCATACTTTCAAGAGAGGCTGCAAGCGTAAGCAGCTCTGTTTCCGTCATGCCGTCTGCAGGAAGAATATCCGTGACATGCGGTTCTCCTTTGGTAATGGTTCCCGTTTTGTCAAGTGCGACAATATCAACACTGCCGGCCTGTTCAAGGGAAACAGCTGTTTTGAAAAGGATACCGTTTTTTGCGCCAAGACCATTGCCGACCATAATTGCAACAGGTGTAGCAAGGCCGAGCGCACAGGGGCAGGAGATAACGAGAACAGATATACCGCGTGCAAGTGCAAACGCCCATGTCTGTCCGGCCAGAAGCCAGATCAGGGTAGTTACTACTGCTATACCGATAACAGCCGGTACAAAAATACCGGATACGCGGTCTGCTATTTTTGCAATCGGTGCTTTGGTTGCGGCAGCATCACTGACCATCTTAACAATCTGTGAAAGCGTCGTATCTTCGCCAACGCGGGTAGCCTCGCAGACAAGCGCACCGCTCTGGTTGATCGTTGCAGCACTGACAGCATCACCAGGTGCCTGTCAACCGGGATGCTCTCACCGGTCAAGGCAGATTCATTTACTGCACTGGCGCCTTCAATCACGATACCATCTACCGGAATGCTTTCACCCGGATGGACAATAAACCGGTCTCCGCGCATGACCTGTTCAATACTTACCGTGATTTCCTGACCATTTCGCAAAACTGTTGCGGTCCTGGGTGCAAGACGCATAAGGCTTTTGAGGGCATCGGTGGTTTTGCCTTTGGACCGTGCTTCAAGCATTTTGCCGACAGTAATCAGGGCCAGAATCATGGCAGCGGATTCAAAATAGAAATCCATCATATATGTATTGACCAGATCACTGCGTCCATCCGTTTGTGCACGTGTCATGGCAAAGAGAACCAGTGTCGACCACAGGAAAGAGGCAAAAGAGCCAAGTGCAACCAATGTATCCATATTGGGTGCACGATGAATGAGCCCTTTAAAGCCATTGATAAAGAACTTCTGATTGATAACCATTACGATGGCCGCCAGCAGCAGCTGGATAAGGCCCATGGCAACATGATTGTCTGTAAAAAAAGCCGGAAGGGGAAATCCCCACATCATGTGACCCATGGAAAAATACATAAGAATAAGCAGAAAACCAATAGAAGCAATCAGCCGTCGACGCATGATGGGTGTTTCCCGGTCTTCAAGAATGGCCTCATCTGCAGAAACAGCAGATGATTTGGCATTCGCACCGCGAAGGCTTGCACCATATCCGGCTGCTTCAACAGCTGCAATAACAGCAGTGGGATCTGCCGTCCCTTCAACGCCCATAGAATTGGTCAGAAGTGAGACAGAGCATGCTCTCACACCCTCCACAGCGGAAACAGCCTTTTCCACACGTGCACTGCATGCAGCGCAGCTCATGCCGGTAACCTGATATTGTTCCATATATATGTCCTTTCGGTTCCCGAAACAGGAACCATGCTGCAGTTATTTCATCAGCTTTTGCAGCGTTGAAACCAGTTCATCAATGGTTTCATCTTTGCCCTGACGTATATCCTCTGCAACACAGGTCCGGATATGATTTCCAAGCAATACCTTGGTAAAGCTTCCAAGAGCTGCGTTTGCTGCAGCAACCTGTGTCAGTATATCCGGACAGTATGCACCTTTTTCAACCATTGTCCGTATACCTCGGATCTGTCCTTCTATCCGGTTGAGACGGATGGTAAGGTCCCGGATTTCATCCGGACTGCGTTCCTTTTTTTTGCCGCAGCAGCATTCCGTTTCTCCGGCTGGCTCAATCAGTTCAGCCTCAGTTGTACATTCATTTTTCATGTTTCATCACCCGTTGGGTATTATATACCCCCATGGGGTATATTGCAAGCACTATTTGGATGCATTCACTTTTTCAATACAGTCGTCTCAGTCAATGCAGCATGTTTCTGAGACATTATCTGTGTTGCATTTCATCGTCAGTGGACCTGCTGATGAAGCCGTATAAAAAGCAGTGCGGATTAACCGCGCTGATATTTTGACAGATGATGATTGACGATGATCATGAAATTTGTTATGTTTTAGAAATAGAAAATGGGGGATTTCTCCGTTCCGAATGATTGTTTTCTATTGGATATGGAGTATAATCACATTAGTGTTCGTAAAAAAACAGAACCAGAAAAAAAGGAGACAGAGAATGCTGATAGATATCATTGGCCAGAATATTAATATGGATCCGGAAGCCCAGACTGTTGTCCGCGGTCAGGAAAACCGGTCAAGACGCGTGATGCTGATAAAAGGCGACCTTGTCGGCAACAGCCGAAGCGCCAGCAGGGGACTGAATGCCCGGGTGCGTATCGGTGGAAATATAGGTTTTGCATCTATTGCCAGCTATTCTGAGCAGGATGTCAAGAAAGTCATAGAGATGGCCACTCAGAATGCACAGTTTCTGAGCAGTCATGCAGGCAGATCAGCAGTTCCCATACCTTCTGTAGGGCATGGAATGGTCCCACTGAACCGTGAAATTGTCGATTTTGAGCAGAAACACATCATAGAAGCGTGCAAAGAAGTAGATTCTTATATCGCAGCGCACTTTCCAAAGCTGTCTACCCGGCGCGTTGTGTATACCGAAGATTCTCAGGATAAAATCATTTATACCTCCGATGCTTACTGCGGGCATGTAACCACTCCCAGATGTTATATCTATGTATTTCTTTCTGCAGAAACGGACGATGGGACACCTGTTGAACTGTTTAAAGCCTTTGGCGGTGCAGGCAGCTTTGAGGATCAGTTTGCGGACCTTTCAACAATCTATCCGGAAATAGATGCTCTGGTTGCACAGCTTATGGACAAGCGCGAGGGTATTTTCCCGGAAGCGGGGGAAAAGACAGTCGTGCTTGGCGGTATGATGGCTGGCATGCTGGCTCACGAGGCCGTTGGACATACCGTTGAGGCGGATCTGGTCCTCGGCGGCAGTGTTGCCGGACCGAATCTTGGAAAGCAGGTTGCCTCCAGTCTGATCAGTATGGTCGACTTTGGACATACTGGCCCGAATGGACAGGAGGGAACCGTTCCGTTGCCGGTCTATCTGGATGATGAAGGCGTGCCGGCAACAGATGCTGTTCTTATTAAAGACGGTTTTCTTGTTGGATATATGAACAACCGTGAAACAGCTCAACGCTTTGGCGTAAAGCCATCCGGCAATGCACGTGCATGGGCGTTTGGAGACGAGCCCCTGATCCGCATGCGCAATACCTGCATTCTGCCCGGTACCTCTTCTGTTGACGACCTGATTGCCTCTGTGGATGACGGATACTATCTGATTGCCTCCGGAAACGGCCAGGCAGATCTGACAGGTGAATTCATGTTTGGCGTTACGCTTGGCTATGAGATCCGGGGCGGCAAACTCGGACGTGCTCTGAGGGATACAACCGTATCCGGTGTTGCCTTTGATATGCTGAAGTCTGTTGACATGGTTTCAAATGAGATTACCTGGTCATCAAGCGGATTCTGTGGGAAGAAACAGATCATCCCTGTCGGTATGGGCGGACCGCATTTGCGCTGCAAAATTACAATGGGCGGAAGATAATGGTGTATACCGGTGTGTAACGATTGTCTCACGAAAACAGCTTCTATATGACAATCATCAGGTTAACGGCTGTATCGAAGCACCGTATTGCGGGAAAGAAAGACTAATTGCGTCTTTTGTTTTGATGTGATGCCGGTACCCGTAATGATCAGGCTGATACTCACACCAGAACAACTCATATCATAGACATACCCGTACCAGAATCATCATTCGTCATGACAAGGAGATGGCCCAGCACTTCATGATGGTTTGTCAAATCATGACAACTGCAATTGATACGGTGCCGAAAGCACGACTATGTCATTAAAGGAGTACTAAAATGAGAAAACTGGAAGAGTGCGCAGCAGTTTTGGAAAAGAAACTGAGTGCACGTAAAACAGATAAATTTGCATTTACATTATCCGAAACAGAAGGACAGGAATTTAACCTTGAAAACGGAGAGTTTTCACTGCTCAGGACTGTAGTCAGCAATCACGTAAGTCTTAAGATTATTCAGGGCGGCCGGATGGGCAGCGTCAGCGGAACGGATATCAGCGATGAAGCACTGGAGCAGATTATTGCAGATGCCTTCATGGCAGCAGAATCTGCTGTTCCGGATGAGATGCATGATATCGCGCCTTTTGAGCATGAGGAACATTTTGCAAAAGGCTGTGAATCAACTGATCTGGAAGGACTGTTCAGCCGCACGCAGGAACTGAAACTGGACATTGAACGGGAATACCCACTGATCCGTCTGATGCTCATGATTGCCTCGCAGTCAAAGAGCCGTTCCGTCTACCGGAACAGTAATGGAACTGCTTTTGAATGCAGGCGCGGCGGTTATTCGGTATCCCTGGAGTTTTCCGCCGGAGATGGAGACAGGACGACAGGCATTGATGCAGTCGGCTTTGTAACAGATGACCTCAGCACACCCTTCATTGACAGGGCATCTGTTCGTCAGCATCTGCGTGATACTTCAAGCCGCATTGAAACGAGGGCACTGACTGAAAAATTTAACGGATCTGTTGTCTTTACACCTGAGTGTCTGGCGCAGTTTTTGTCAATGACAATCGGGAATTACGCATCCGGAGGCGTTATTCTCGATGGAACTTCCCTTTGGCTTAATAAAATCGGTGAAAAAGTGGCCTGCGAAACACTGACGGTCAGAAACTGTCCATGGGATCCGCGCATTATCCATGGGGAATGCTGGACGGGCGACGGTTTCCGAACTGAAAACATTGACATCATCGACCATGGGGTTCTGAAAACACATCTGCTCAGTCTTTATGTTGCCAACAAGACTGGACGTCCCGTCACAAAGAATTCTGACGATGCCCTGATTGTACTGCCTGGTGACCAGCCGCTGCGGGATATCATCAGCGGGATTGACAAGGGCATTGTCATGGGTGACTTCTCCGGCGGTCAGCCTGGCACCAACGGAGATTTTTCCGGTGTAGCCAAAAATGCCTTTCTGATTGAAAATGGAAAGATTGCCGGTGCCATCAGCGAGACCATGGTAAGCGGCAATCTGGGAGAGATGCTGATGCATATCCGCGCACTATCCAGGGAAACGGTAGAAGACGGCTCCATGTCCGTCCCGTATATGGCTGTAGACGGAATTGTTATCTCCGGTAAATAAAAGACAATGTGACCGGCTGTTGTCGGTCACATTTTTTGTGTATCTGGCTAATCTGATGTCATTCTTATTGTCTGTTGAAAAAGGTTTACAAATCAGGTACAATCTGCATAACAGCCCAAATCCATATTTGGAGGTATTCCATGGCACAAACATTGAGAATTATTGAAATGAATCCTGAACTTGCACCGTTTGCAGGTGACCTCAATTATCGTCTCTCGCACTTCTATGAGAGAAAAGCAAATCTTCTCGGTGAAGATAATGCTGGCAAAGGACTCTGGGACTTTGCCGGCGGGGCATTGTATTATGGTTTTCACCGTACTGAAAAAGGGTGGGTGTATCGTGAATGGGCGCCTGGTGCTTCCGAAATGCACCTGACTGGTGACTTTAATGGATGGGACCGTCTGAGCCACCCGATGAAATCCATTGGAAATGGAAACTGGGAAATCGAGCTCGAAGGTGCAGACGCCCTCCCGCATCTGTCCAATGTGAAAGTTGTAGTCACCAGTGAAAGAGGAACTGAAGACAGAATTCCGCTTTATGCAGATTATGTAACGGAAAAAGACAATCATAATTTTTCTGCAACGATCTGGAATCCTGAAACACCCTTCAGGTGGACTGACGGTACTTTCTCTGATCTCGGAAACGTGCCCCCAATCATTTATGAAGCACATGTTGGCATGGCAACCGAAGAAGAGCGTGTCGGCACATACAAGGAGTTTACTCAGAATATTCTGCCGAGAATCAAGACAGACGGATACAATACCGTTCAGCTCATGGCGATCATGGAGCACCCGTATTACGGTTCCTTTGGCTATCAGGTATCGAATTTCTTCGCGCCAAGTTCGAGGTTTGGTACGCCGGACGATCTGCGCGAGCTGATTAACACAGCTCACAATATGGGCATCAGTGTACTTCTCGATCTTGTCCACTCACATGCTGTCAAAAATACGGCAGAGGGGATCAACGGCTTTGATGGACGGGATGACCAGTTCTTTAAGGATGGGCCTGCCGGCTTCCATCCAGCATGGGATTCACGCGTTTTTGATTATGGCAAGAACGGTGTTGTTCATTTTCTGCTGTCAAATATCCGCTACTGGATGGAGAGTTTCCACTTTGATGGATTCCGTTTTGACGGTGTAACAAGTATGATCTACTGGGATCACGGTCTTGGAACCGCGTTTATGAGTCCTGCCCAGTATTTTAGCATGAATACAGATATAGAAGCTGTGACATATCTGCAGCTGGCAACAAGTCTGATTCACGAAGTCAATCCGCATGCGCTGTGCATCGCAGAGGATATGAGTGCCATGCCGGGTATGTGTCTGCCGATTGAAGCAGGCGGTATCGGGTTTAATTACCGGCTCAGTATGGGTATACCGGATTATTATATCAAGACCATCAAGGAAAAACAGGATGGCGACTGGGAGATGAGCAGACTCTACTGGGAGCTGATTGCACGCCGTCCTGAGGAAAAAGTCATTGGATATGCGGAAAGTCATGATCAGGCACTGGTTGGGGATAAGACGATCATGTTCAGGCTCGCAGATAAAGAGATGTATTACTGCATGGACCGGGAGCATCCGAACCTGATTATCGACCGCGCCATTGCGCTGCACAAAATGATCCGTCTTGTAACCATCGGCGCAGGTGGAGATGGTTACCTGAATTTTATGGGCAATGAATTCGGACATCCGGAATGGATTGACTTCCCGCGTGAAGGAAACAACTGGAGTTATGCCCACGCAAGACGTCAGTGGTCACTTGCAGATAATCCTGATCTCAAATTCGTCTATCTTGGAGACTTTGACAAGGCCATGGTCTCACTGGCAAAGACATTCAATGTACTTGGCGGTGGTATGGCACATTGTCTCAGGCAGCATGAGTCAGATCAGCTGCTGGTTTATGAACGGATGGGATGTATCTTTGCCTTTAACTTCCATCCAACCAATGCCCAGAATCCGATGTTCATTCCTGTTCCTGAGAAATCAGATTACCGTGTAATCCTCTCTTCGGATTCAGGCAGATTTGGCGGATTTGATAACATAGATGAAAATATGATCTATCATCCCTGGGCTCATGACGATCAGATGGGCGATGGTCTTTTGATTTATATGCCGCCAAGAACATGTGTGGTGCTTAGACCCTGCACGCCTTACGGGACGCTTCGTTGATTTTAAACCGGTCCATTTGGACCGGTTTTTTTATGGAACAGACAGCAAAGTCCCATCATGTGTAGTCGTTTTATACAATCGTTTAAAAAAGCGTACACTCTGAATTGCGTTAAAGGAAAAAATGGTTTAGAATAGGGCCGCTGTTTTTTCAAACTGTATCATGAACGTGAGGATAAGGTTATCAGTGGGATGAAGCAGCATACTGCCGGTTTACCTGGAAATAACAAATAAACATTTCCATGGCTTTTCCGGATGATTATAAGACTGGGAGGCTGCTTTTTTGAAGCATTTTTGTATACTGCTGCTTTTTATTATGCTGTTGTTATTGATAAGTACTTCTCTGGCTGCTTACGATTCCCTTCCGATAGATGCAACACCCGGGTATCCGGGTATTCCTGAAGGCTTTCTGCCGGATGATACAGGTTATGAAGATGAGACCCTCAGTGTACGAATCGAAACAGTACGGGCTTATGATACGACCATTCAGCTGGTTTATGTAAAAGTATCCGATCCCTCACAGATCCGCACAGCGATGGCTGACCGCTACGGCACCACACGTCTCGCTTATCCGGAAATTCTGGCAGAACGAAGCAATGCTGTGCTTGCTGTAAATGGAGACTTTTTTAATATCAACACAAAAGGATATCTGGTACGACAGGGCATAACGTACCGGACGAAAGCAGACCCGCTTTACGACATTCTGATCATAGATGATCAGGGAGATTTTCATATTCTGAAAGATCCGGACAACGCAAAGGTTGAAACTTTTAACGGTACAATTATTAACAGTTTCAACTTTGGACCTGCTTTGATTCTGAATGGTGAGGAAGTCCTTCCGCCGAAGCGCATTGATGCCGGCACATTCCGCAAAGCACAGAGGATGGCCGCCTGCCAGTTGGGTCATCTGTCTTATCTGTTTGTTGCAACAGAAGGCCCTGAAAATGCCGGTTCAGCCGGACTTACAGTAGAGGAACTGATTCATTTTCTTCATGACGAGCTCAAAGTACCAATGGCATACAATCTGGATGGCGGTTCTTCATCCAGCGTTGTTCTTGGCGGAAAAAAGGTAAACGGCCTTTCCAACGCCAAACGCCGTACGCTTTGCGATATCCTGTACTTTTCAACCCTGATTCCAGAATCAGAATGGGCGAATGCAAAACTGGTCTGGACAGATGCGGATGATCCGTCCTCAAATGAAGAAAAGAGCAGCCTGCCTTCTGAAAAAAACGGGAATAGATGATTTGCTGACAGGGAGATATACCAGATGCTGAAAAGACATATATTTCTTGTACTGTTCCTGATGCTGCTATGCATGACGTTTAATGTTCCAGCAGAACCATTTACAGCATATGGGATGGACCTTGACACAGAACAGACAATGCTGGATCTCGGTAAACTTGAGATAATTGACTTTGATGAACTGTCACAGGTACTGCAGAAAATGCCCGATCTGACGGACGTTTTCATGTACAATACCAAAATGGAAGAAACGGAAATGGAAGCACTCAGCCAGGCTTTTCCAAACATCCGCTTCGGATGGACGCTTCGCGTGGCAAAATACCGTGTGAGAACTGATGTTACCGCATTTTCAACACTCCGTCAGCCGGATGAAAAGCCAAGATACAATGCTGCCAGGTATGCACCACTTCGGTTTTGCTGGCAGATTCAGGGGCTGGACCTTGGACATAACAGCATAGAGGATTTAACATTTCTTTCCGGTTTGACAGATCTTCATTATCTGATTCTGGCCGACAATAAGATTACAGATCTTACCCCGGTTACCGGTTTAAAGAACCTAGAATATGTCGAGCTGTTCATGAACGATATAACAGATATTCGTCCGCTTACCGAACTGCCGAATCTGATCGATTTGAATCTGAGTCGTACGCGGATTGAAGACCTGAGTCCGCTCTATGAAATGAAGCAATTGAAACGGTTGTGGATTTCCCGGGTAGGCTCTCCGATAACTGAGGAAGAAAAAACTGCTTTGACAGAAGCGCTGCCCAACACGGAAATTCATTTTACTGCCAATTGTACTGCAGAAGGATGGCGGAAACATCCCCGTTTTCAAAAAGTCAAAAATTCCTTCCGTCTGAATTTGAATCAGCAGTTTATTCCCTGGACAGATGAGGATCGTGCACTTTAACAGCCTGACAGAAAGGAGCAGCGTATGATCTCGACCAAAGGCAGGTACGCATTGGTCATGATGGTTGACCTTGCGGAACATGACAGCGGCGCACCTGTCAGTATACGTGAAATCTCAGAGAGGCAGGGTATTTCCGGCAAGTATCTTGAACAGATTATCAGCACATTGATCCGTGCAGCACTGGTAAAGAGTATACGTGGTGCTCAGGGCGGCTATCATCTTGCAATACCTGCGGAACAGATAACAGTTGGAATGATCCTCAGAGCCACTGAGGGTGACATGGCACCGACAGAATGCTGCTATTCAGGTGCATGCTGTGAACGAAGCGGTGCGTGCTCATCGCAGCATTTATTCAAACGTGTATATACAGCAATCAACGAAGTAATTGATCATGTAACACTTGCGGAACTGATGGCAGAAGACATGGAAAGCCGCTGCTGCAGTCCATCCGCCTGAGTATTCAACCCATTTCTTTTAATCTTATTCTATGCTTTAGGAGGAAACACGATATGGAAAATGTCCGTCCGGAAACCATGGAAAGAATTACGACCCCTGAACTGGCTAACGCTTTTATTGAGAAGGCGGTTGAAGAGCTGCAGAATCAGATCGGCACAAACAAGGTGCTTCTGGCTCTGTCCGGTGGTGTAGATTCATCTGTCGTTGCCAAGCTGCTGATTAAGGCAGTCGGCCGTCAGCTGGTATGCATTCATGTTAATCATGGCCTGATGCGCAAGGGAGAAAGCGAGCAGGTTATTGAAGTATTCAGGGAAAACCTTGGATCCAACCTGATTTATGTGGATGCAACAGAGCGTTTCCTCACAAAGCTTGCGGGTGTGGATGATCCGGAAAAGAAAAGGAAGATCATTGGCGGTGAATTTATAGAGGTATTTGCCGAGGAAGCGGCAAAACTTGATGGCATTGCATATCTTGCACAGGGAACCATTTATCCGGATATTACTGAGAGCAAGGGAATTAAATCCCATCATAATGTCGGCGGTCTTCCGGAAAGCTTCCATTTTGAACTGGTAGAACCTATCCGTCTTCTGTATAAAGATGAAGTGCGTATGGTTGGCGGTGCACTTGGTCTTCCGGAGGAAATGGTTAATCGCCAGCCATTCCCGGGTCCAGGATTGGGTGTACGTTGTGTTGGTGCCATCACCCGTGACAGACTGGAAGCTGTCCGTGAATCAGATGCCATTCTGCGTGAAGAATTCGCCAAAGCAGGTCTGGCAGGCAAAGTCTGGCAGTATTTCACCATCGTTCCTGACTTCAAATCTACTGGCATAAAAGATGGAAAGCGTTCATTTGACTGGCCTGTTGTCATCCGTGCAGTCAATACAAAGGATGCTGTAACAGCAACTATCGAGCAGATAGACTGGGCAGTGCTTGCACGGATTACCGACCGAATCACTCACGAAGTACCGGGCGTCAACCGTGTTCTCTATGACGTAACTCCAAAGCCGACCGGCACAATCGAGTGGGAATAACTGACAAAACCCGCAAAGCCTTGAAAACACTGGGGTCTTAAAGCGGAAACGGGGCATTTGATAGCAAATTGATAGCAGATACCAAAACCGGATTTACTTTGTTCACTCCCGTATAGCGGGTGGCTTGCGGGTAAATCCTCCATATCCTGAGAAAAAGGTCTTGCTGACTTTCACCAGTAGGCAAGACCTTTTTTGCTATTTGTCTTTTCTCTGTTTCTTCAATCCTTTTATCAGAGCATCGCTTAATTCCTTCGAGGGGACTTTGGCCCACCGCTGGGTGGTGTCGTACTTCGGGTAGTTGTAGCGCCAGCGGTCATAGTCCTCCTTGGT
>JAFUHD010000046.1 GCA_017469025.1 Clostridia bacterium | reverse complement strand
AATGACTTCATCGCCAGGCTGCAGATCACACAGAAGCTATGCCATATCCAGCGCGGAGGTGCAGCTGGTGGTCAGAAATGCTTTTTGTGCGTCAAAGCGCTCTTCCAGCCATTTGTGGCACTTTTTGGTAAAAGGACCGTCTCCGCACAGCTGGCGGTTTTCGATGGCTTGCTGAATATAGGTCAGTTCACTTCCGTAAAAGGGCGGCCGGTTAAATGATACCATACTATTTATCCTCAGTTATTGCTTTCGTATTCAATCTTTTGTCAGTCTGACAGAGGCGAAAAACCTGTGGCGCTATATGCCCGGACAGCCGGCAGCATCAGTATGTATCTCCGCGAAGCTCGTGGAATTCCTGAACATTTTCATACAGACAGACATAAGCCTTTTCGGAGGAGTAGATCAGGTGGTCTGTATCACATCCTGGGATGCCGTTGTCATAATCTTCCTGGCTGAAGATGGCGAAGACGCGTCCCTTTGGCTCGCTGGTAAAATGATCTTCACGCTGTAGCCAGGTATCGAGCTGGCCGGTTTCCCAGTCGTCTACGGTATAGACGTCAATTTTTCCGTCGCTGATCTCGGTAAGCACATTGGCAAGCCAGTATGTAGCATATCCTTCGTTGCAGTCCTCAGCCAGAATGGTGTCTGCAATGATCGTCATCTCATCATCATACGTGTTGACTTCCTGGTCTTTGTAGATACTGAACCCCAGCAGGAACAGCCCGACACCAAGCAGCATTGGCAGCATACGAAGAATGACATAACGGTCTTGGAACCGCTCCAGAAACCAGAAAACCGCATAGATCAGGAGAAGCAGCGCCGGCATGAAATAACTGATGCTGAAAATATCCTGAGCATCCAGAATGACGCTGAAGTTAATGACCATACCGGTTGTAACGCCGGTCAGGACAAAGGATGCCAGCAGGCGCTGCTCGGATGTCAGATCCATTTTGAGCAGCAGAATGAGGCAGGTGACGCCGAGAACAGGGAGGGCAACGGTAAAGAGGGAGAAAATGCCCTCCGTGGAAACGAGAATACTTTCCTCACGGTATCCAAGGAATCGCATGACGGCGATGATCTGATCCGGGAGACGGTTTGCTGCCAGCGGACGCAGGACCATGTCGTCAAATTCCATGAAATGGAAGATATTCGACAGGATTTTGTCGTTGATCACATATCCAATCAGGTTTGAGGCGACGCAGAGCAGACTGCCGGCAAAGACAGGAAATGCAGGAAGCGCGGTTATCTCGCGCAGGTTTTTGGCAGTCCTGACCTCTGAAAAGAAACAGATTACGCAGGCAAGCAGCAAGGGAGCGCCGCAGACCATGAGCATCCGGACACCGGAAAGACCGCCCAGCACACCGAAGACAATCAGAAGAATGGGCTCAAGCGGCCGCTTCTTTCTCATCCGGAAGATGAGACCCAGTTCAAAAAATGTAAGTGCCACCCAGACCGTATAAAAGCTGCCGTAGATCAGGGTAAACGCATGATACTTCGAAATCGGGAGAACGAGCGCTGCTGCACACAGCAGTGTGGTGGTGCCGGAAATGCCGACAGAACGTCCAAGAAAAAACAGGGATGCTGTCATGATCAGCAGCAGAACAGCAATGGATACTGTTCTGGCAACGTGCCAGCTGCTGAAAATCTTAAGTGCAGCCTGATAAACCAGGATGGGACTCAGAATGTTCAGATCGCCTGAATAGTAGTAATGCGTTGTCAGAATGCTGCCTTCTTCATTGAGCAGCTGGGCCAGCACGAAATCAGAGGACATATCCGAATCCAGATTGTACTGTCCGTATATTGCAAAAGTGCCTATGGTCAGGCCGAAGCAAAGCAGAAAAACCACTAAAGCAAGCAGAAAACTAATGCGTCTTGATACGCTGCTCATCAGGTGCGCTCCTTATAACTTTGTTTTATAACGATGTATGCATAATGAAACATAAAGATGCATCCATTGCACACAAAAACTGCGGCCAAAATCCGCAGAACGTGTCTTCTAAAAGGAAAACGTCTTTTCAATCAACCGGAATGATAACAACAATGCAGAAAACTGTCAACCGCTTTTTCATGATGTTCCGGGGCCTGAGAACAGACAATGAATTTGGCCATGGCGTCAGTCCTGCTTCCTTATGACAGCGACGCAGTTCATAAACATTCTGCCGGCATGTAAAGCATTGCGCTTTTCCCGGCTGCGCCGCATCTGTTCCCACCAGCAGCCGCAAAAGGAGACATAATAAAGCGTCCCGGAACATGTTCCGGGACTGCAGGATATTAAGACTGAGAAAATCCGGCGAGAAAATGACGGGTACGCTCTTCATGAGGATTTCCGAAAACCTCTTCGGGCCTTCCCTGCTCAGCAATGCGTCCGCTGTCCATGAAGATTACGTGGCTTGCCACATCACGTGCAAAGGCCATTTCATGGGTTACGATGATCATTGTAAAGTTCTGTTCTGCCAGAGAGCGGATAACACGGAGAACTTCGCCTGTGAGCTCCGGATCCAGAGCTGAGGTGGGTTCGTCAAAGCAGAGAATGTCAGGGGAAAGGGCAAGTGCTCTTGCGATGGCGACACGCTGCTGCTGGCCGCCGGAAAGCTGATGGGGATAGTTTCCCATACGGTCTGCCAGGCCCATCCGTTCTAGGAGTTCTTTTCCTTCCTCTTCAATGGATTTGAGAATACCGGGATTGTTCTTGTCCAGCTTCTGCTGACGGACCATAAGGGTTTTTGCAAGTGTGACATTCTGAAGCGCGGTATATTGTGGAAACAGATTGAAGCTCTGGAATACAAGTCCAAAATGCAGCCGGCGTTCACGGATATCTTTTTCGGACAGACGGCCCTGCACCGCAGGATCAAAGATGACCTGTCCATTGACCTTAATGGTTCCGGAATCCGGTGATTCGAGGAAATTGAGGCATCGGAGAAGGGTTGTTTTACCGCTTCCGGAGGAACCGATGATGGAAACAGCCTGGCCTTTTTCAACTGAAAAGGTGATGTCTTTGAGAACATCGGTGCTGCCGAATGATTTTTGCAGGTGTTCGACTTCCAAGATTGCCATGGGTACCTCCTCTTAACGGAAATAGTCCAGTTTTTACTCCAGACTGCCAAGCCCAATGGTCAGAATACCTGTAGCAGCCAGATAGTAGACAGCGGTGAAAAAGAGGGGCCAGATCGCTCCGGAAATACCCTGGCTGCCTTTCATGAAGGCCTGTCCCGCCCAGATGATTTCCTGAAGTGCGATGATACGGGAAAGTGAGGTATCCTTGACCAGTGTGATGATTTCATTGGAAATGGGCGGCAGTACCCGCTTGATCATCTGCAGAAGCTTGATGCGGAAAAAAATCTGGGATCTGGTCATGCCGAGGACGAGGCCGGCTTCTTCCTGACCGACAGGAATAGCCTGAATGCCGCCACGGTATATTTCGGAAAAATAACAGGCGTAATTGATGATAAAGGCGACGGATGCTGCAAGAAAACGTCCGTTTTCCCCGCTTCCCCAGATAGGATTGTGCCAGACAAGGCCGGGGAAGTAGTAGATGATGAGCAGCTGAATCATCAGCGGCGTGCCACGTATAATCCAGACAAAGACCTTGCAGATGGATGACAGCAGTCTGAGTCTTGACATGGTTCCCATACAGATGACCAGTCCAAGCGGGAATGCACCGATGAGCGTAATGAAAAACAGCCGCAGCGTCTGAAGGAAGCCAACGTTGAGGCTTCTGAAAACAATGGGCATCTGCTCCAGAATGAGTTTCATTCTTTACAAATCCTTTCAGGCCTAAAAAGCAGAGAATCATTCGATTCTCTGCCGAAGTAGGAAGGTCAGCGTTACTGAGCTACGATGGCAGCGTCGACGCCATAGATCTTGGCAACCTCAAGCAGTTTGCCGTTGTCATAGGCATCTTTCAGGAATGCATTCAGCTTTTCAGCAAGATCGGATCCCTT
>JAFUHD010000045.1 GCA_017469025.1 Clostridia bacterium | reverse complement strand
TATGAGTATTGACGATTCCTATATGTCTGGGTGATTCATCTCAAATAAGCTGAAAGCGCAAAGTTCAAATTCGTTTACTATAATTGCAGGGTTGGTTTAGAGGTGAAAGTGGAGGTCAAATTCTGTTGAAAAGCATCTGTACAGTCTTTTAAAACCGGGACAAATCATATATAATACAGTCAACGACCTTCCCTTCTAAAGAATAAAAGGAGTGATTAGCCATGGGATACCGTGAAGAGTATGAAAAATGGTTGAAAGAGTTTGCAGATGACCAGGCGACAGTCGCCGAACTTAAGGGCATTGCAGACGATGAAAAGGAAATTGAGGACCGGTTCTATACAGAACTGTCTTTCGGCACTGCCGGAATGCGTGGCGTGCTTGGCGCCGGGACAAACCGGATGAATCTGTACAATGTTACCCGTGCAACCAAAGGATTTGCTGACTATATCAATGCAGGCGATCCCAGCTACAAAGAGCGCGGCGTGGTTATTGCGTATGATTCCCGTCGTATGAGCCCGGAATTTGCCAAGGCATCTGCTCTGGTCCTGGCACATGAGGGGATTCATGCATTCCTGTTTGATGAGCTTCGCCCGGTCCCTGTACTATCCTATGCAGTGCGTCATTTGCATGCAATTGCCGGTATCGTCATCACCGCCAGCCACAACCCGCCGCAGTACAATGGTTATAAGGTATATTGGGAGGATGGCGCCCAGATGCCGCCGGAGTATGCGGACCAGGTACTTAAGTGCATCCGCGCCAACCGCTATCAGGATGCAGTGCAGATGGATGAGAAGGAAGCACTGGAGTCCGGACTCCTCAAGATCATCGGCCACAAAGAAGTTGACGATGATTACATTGCACAGGAAAAGACTCTGTCTGTCCAGCCTGAGCTTATGAAGAAAGCCGGCAAGGAACTCAAAATCGTCTATACGCCGATCCATGGCTCCGGAAACAAGCCGGTGCGCCGCATTCTGAAGGAAATTGGCATTGAGAATGTGTACGTGGTCAAGGAACAGGAGCTTCCGGATCCGAACTTCTCTACGGTCAAGGTGCCGAATCCTGAAGATCCTGCTGCTTTTACCCTTGCTATGAAGCTGGCTGACGAAGTTGGCGCGGACTGCATTTTCGGAACGGATCCGGACTGTGACCGCGTCGGTATTGCCGTCAAGGATGATGAAGGCAAATACTATCTGATGACCGGTAACCAGATTGGAAGCACACTGCTTTACTATATCCTCAAGAGCCGTGAGGCGCTGGGCACGATTCCTGCAAACGGTGCAGTTGTCAAGTCTGTTGTTTCAACGGAACTGGCACGCAAGATTGCTGAGAGCTTTGGTCTTGTATGCTTTGATACCCTGACGGGCTTCAAGTGGATTGCCAACAAGATTCAGCAGTTCCAGGATAACGGAGACCACACCTTTATCTTTGGATTCGAGGAGAGCTACGGCTTCCTGTCTTCTACCTTTGTCCGCGATAAGGACGGCGTTAATGCGTCCCTTCTGATCGCTGAAGCGGCAGCCTGGGCCAAGATGCAGGGCAAGACACTGTATGATATTCTCCAGGAGATTTATAAGACCTATGGATATTATGTCGAGAAGGTCGTTTCCGTAACGCTGCCGGGCAAGGATGGACTTGCCAAGATGCAGGAGATCATGAAGAATCTGCGTGCCAATCCGCCCAAAGAGCTCGCCGGTGTCAAGGTTCGGGCAGTGCGCGATTATCTGGCCGGAACCCGTACGGATTCTGAAGGCAAGGTCGGCACTGTGGATCTTCCGAAGAGCGATGTGCTGTACTTTGAACTTGAAGACGATGCGTGGGTCTGCATCCGTCCGTCCGGCACCGAGCCGAAGATCAAGCTGTATGTAAATACCAACGCCAAAGATGCAAAGTCTTCTCAGGATGAGAATGCCGCTCTGGTAGATGCGTGCAAGGCTTTGCTGGCATAAACACCCCCTGGTTCCCGTAAGAGAATATAGAGCCGGTGGAATGCTCGCCGGCTCTTCTTTTATACTCAGTGCTGTAAGGCTTTTTCTGCCTGACAGCGCTCCAGTACGGGGAACATCTGTGCAGACAGCGCTGCTGATCTGCCTCAAAAAACGGGCAAATGCAGTTGCAGGGAAGTCATAGCCAAAACTGCTGCCCTTAAAGGTGATAGCCCGGCGCTCTGTGCCGGTTTGTCAAAATACGGGCAATGCAGTTGCTGCTTACCCATAAGCTAAGCTGCTGCCCTCAAAGGAGAATCTGTATGGGAATTAAAATCATCATGCTGGTGGTATTCTTCGGCGTTATGCTGGCAATAGGTTTCATTTGCCGGAAGAATTCCACTGATGTCAATGGCTTTGTTTTGGGAGGACGTTCGGTAGGACCGTGGGTAACGGCATTTGCATATGGAACGTCTTATTTTTCTGCTGTTGTATTTGTAGGATATGCGGGTCAGTTCGGCTGGAAATACGGGATTGCGGCGACATGGGCGGGTATTGGAAATACACTGCTCGGTTCTCTGCTGGCGTGGGTAGTACTTGGACGCCGTACACGTATTATGACGCAGCACCTGGATTCTCGGACGATGCCGCAGTTCTTTGAACAGCGCTTCGGCAGCAAATCCCTGAAGATTGCAGCATCTGTGGTCACATTTATCTTTCTCATTCCCTATACAGCTTCTCTGTATAATGGCCTTTCGCGTCTGTTTGGAATGGCGTTTAATATTGACTACTCCATCTGTGTAATTGCAATGGCTGTCCTCACGGGTATTTATGTTATTGCGGGCGGCTATATGGCTACAGCCATCAACGATTTTATTCAGGGCATCATCATGCTGTTCGGTATCAGCGCAGTTATTGTAGCTGTTCTGAAAAGCAATGGCGGATTTTTGGCAGCACTGGACGGTCTTGCCCGGATCAGTGATGAAAGTGTTTCAAGTACGCCCGGTATATTTGCCTCATTCTTTGGACCGGATCCGCTTAACCTTCTTGGCGTCGTCCTGCTGACATCACTGGGAACGTGGGGCCTTCCGCAGATGGTTCAGAAATTCTATGCAATCAAGAGTGAGAAATCGATTTCAACAGGTACGATTGTTTCGACGTTCTTTGCGCTTGTTGTGGCTGGAGGCTGCTATTTCCTGGGCGGCTTCGGCCGGCTGTTCTCTGACCGCATCGACATTGCAGCCAATGGCTATGATTCCGTCATTCCAACAATGCTTTCAGGACTTCCGGATACCCTCATTGCGATTGTGGTTATTCTGGTCCTTTCTGCCTCCATGTCGACGCTTTCCTCGCTGGTCCTGACATCCAGTTCTACGCTGACACTGGATCTGCTGAAGGATAATGTCATCAAAGATATGGATGAAAAAAAGCAGGTCTTCATCATGCGCTGTCTGATTGTCGTATTTGTGGCCATTTCTGTTATTATCGCAATCGTTCAGTATCGTTCCAATGTGACATTTATCGCTCAACTGATGGGTGTATCCTGGGGCGCACTGGCGGGTGCATTCCTCGCGCCGTTCCTGTATGGACTCTATTGGAAAGGTGCTTCCAAGGCTGCAGTATGGTGCAGTTTCATTTTCTCGACGGTAGTGATGCTGGCCAATATGTTTGTTCGCGGTTCATTCCCAGTACTTCTTCAGAGTCCGATCAATGCAGGCGCATTCTGCATGATTGCAGGACTGATAATCGTTCCAATTGTTTCTTTGTTTACACCAAAACCTGACCGTAAGGTTGTTGATGAGGCATTTGCCTGCTACAACGAAAAAGTCCTTGTGCCTCAGCGCAGTGCGCTTGGTGACAAAGACAGGTAATCAGCGGTGATATGGCATGATTATCGATATTCATACGCATACCTTTCCAGAACGCATAGCTGCATCTGCAGTTGACAGGCTCAGTCATACTGCAAATATTGTACCGCATACCAATGGAACCAATGAGCAGCTTCTTCAGTCGATGCATCGGGCCGGCATAGATATGTCTGTTATTATGCCGGTTGCAACCTCACCCGCACAGGTGGAAAAGGTGAATGATGCTTCCGCTCGTCTTAATGACACGTATCGTGATAAGGGACTGTTTTCCTTTGGATGCATGCATCCGGATTATGAAAACTATCATGACGAACTGGAACGGATTCGGTCCCTTGGTCTCAAAGGCATTAAACTGCATCCGGTTTACCAGGATGTATGCCTGGACGATATTCGTATGCTGCGCATCATCTCCCGTGCAGCGGAGCTTGGACTGATTGTACTCACTCATGCAGGTGAGGATATCGGGTTTCCCGGAAAAATCTGCTGTTCACCGCAGATGTGCCGTCATGTTGTAGATGAGATTGGTGATTTCCCATTCATTCTGGCTCATATGGGCGGCTGGCGAAACTGGGATGTCGTCACGGAACTGCTTTTGGACACCAGAGTCTATCTCGACTGTGCGTTTTCAATGGACCGGTATGATCCGCTGCCGGACGGCAAGCCTGATGATCATCCCGAAATGCTGAGTGCAGAAGAAATGATGCGCTTTATATCGGACTTTGGCGCAGACCGGATCCTTTTCGGCAGCGACAGTCCGTGGACAGATCAGGCAGTCTCTCTTGAGTTTATTCGCAGACTGCCATTAAAGGATCAGGAACGCCAGGCGATTCTGGGCGGAAATGCAGCAAAACTGTTGAGAATCTGAATGAAGAAACCAGGAGTGGCTTGAGCTGTTCCTGGTTTCTTGCTTATGGGGAGAAAATGGGCTGAAAGAATACACCGAGTGCCCGTTTTTCTGAATTTTCCAGGATTGCCTGATATATCTTAAACAGATATAATAATGCTGTGATGGTTATTGCCTGAAAGGTACCTTTCGTAATTCAGGCGCAGATCGGTTTATCCATAAGACGTTAAAGAAATGCCTTCTGTTCCAATTATCGGATGGCTGTGCTGTCTGTGAAATGCAGGATGAAACCCGATTCATTTACGGGAGGTAAAGATGCACAAGGGAAAAGCATACGGGAGGATTGCGTGAGGGATCTGATAAAAGGACAGTTCAGTATATGGGCACTGCTTGCGGCTGGCAGTCTGTTTGTGCTTGCACTAGTTACCCAGCCATTATATGCCGATGTGGATAGTTATCTGGTTGCAACAGTTGTAAATGGTACCTTCGGCACCGGAAATGGCTGTCAATATACGCATGTGCTTCTGAATGGCGTATTGTCATTTCTATCAAAGTGCCTGCCTCAGGCGGATGTTTTTTCATTTTTATCCCGTATCTTTATTCCGCTTTCCTTTTACTGTGTTTTTATCACGGTTTCACAGAAAACAAAAGATACAGTGACTGCGGGTGCTGTATTTACGCTTTTCCTTTTCCTGTCTGTGTGTATTTCTGTTTTTTCCGGGAATTATGGCATTCAGGCAATTTGTTATACAGGGACAGGAATACTGCTTCTGCTTTCGGATCAGGATCACCCCATTTTGTCTGCAATGGGTATTATCTATCTTGCAATGGGATGCATGTGGCGCCTTTGGGTTTCCCTGTTGTTTCTTCCGTTTATTGCTTTGGAAGTACTTGCGGATCTATGGGAAAGACCCAGGCATTTCTATGGAAGTATACGAAAGGCGGCTATTCCTTTCACAGCAGTTGCAGTTCTTTTTTTGGTTCAGTTTGCAGCACAGATGCAGGAGCCACTCAAATCATCTCTTGAATTTGATAAACAGCGAATCAGGCTTGTTGATTATGGTGCAAAATCCTGGCCTGAAGTGCAGGAAGAAGCAGAGGCGGCAGGCATCAGCCATGCAGAGTATGCCATGGCACGTCAGTGGCTGTTACTTGATACGGAACGGTTTACCACTGAAAAACTGAAGACAATTGCAGACATTGGTGCGTCAACGGATTATCCACTGACACCATCCGGTCTGTTTGCGGCGTGCCGGGTACTGTCTACGTGGTTTGTTGGTGAAAGCGGTTTCAATTATGTCTGGTTTGCCGGTATTATTCTGGTGGTTTTTCTCATGATGTTGTTGGCACCATCCTGGATACGCCGGCTGCAGGCAGCGCTTATCCTGCTGGGTGGTCAGCTAATTATCTTTATTTTTCTGGTCATCGGACGTTCTCCAATGCGTCTTATTCACTCGGTATATCTGGTTCAGTCTTTTGCCCTGATCATTGAAAGTGTCTGGATGCAGAAAAACAGGGATGTCTTTCGCAAAGGACTGATATTGATCTGTATTCTCTTTGGAGCAAGCTCAGTGTTTGGCATTGGAAAATCCGGCATTCATGTGCCGCAGCTAGCGTTTAACGCCCGTGTGGGTGCTGATACATCGGAAATCCGGATGCCGGAGGAGGATGCGGTGATAATCTGGGACTATTTTGGCCTGGACTTTGAACACCGTCTGATGGATCAAGGGAAACTTCCAACGCTGGATATATTGAGTCATAATATACCTGCAGGAGACTGGATCTATGGGCAGCCCTATTTTGATGCATTTTTGTCAGAGCATAATCTTTCCAATCCATACGAAGGTCTGTTCAGCAGGGGCGATCTGTATTATGCGGTTCGGGATGGAGAAGCATTGGAATTGTTTGCAGAGCTGACACCGGGATTTCAGGCGGAAATGATGGGCAATGTCGCGGGTATTCCGGTGTATCGTTTTTTGCTCAAAGAATGAAGATGTGGAAATGCAGGATTTGTTATCATAGGAGAAGCGTGTTTGAAAGGAGATGGCCCAGCATTTCATGCTGGTTTGTCAAATCATGACAACTGCAATTGATACGGTGCCGAAAGCACGACTATGTCATTAAAGGAGAAATGCAGGATGTATGAACGGCTTTATGATGTTTTTCGTGAAATAGAGAAGAAAAAAACGAAAGTGATGAGTCTGTTTTTTGCAGTACAACTGCCAGATGAAAAAATACGATATGTTTTGATGAGTGGATATACACTGATGCTGTTTATCAGTGAAACAGATGCACTCTCAAATTGTTTTTATTTATGGGGATCGGATGATTCATTTCATACGCGCATTTTATACGATACGCAACTGATGATGTCAGATTTTATCAGCATATATCGCGTTTCCAAACAGAATGCTCCTGACGAACAAAAAGAAGCATATCTGGCTTATGCAAGACAGCATAAGTTACCAGTTGCTGGAGCGCGTCCTTATATTGTGATAGAACGGCATATGCATAACCGGATGTTCAGCTACAGCATTACGCAGGAGGAAGTGGAAGAAGCAGTATATGTACTGGAAGCACTTCGGACTTTGATTGATAGTATGGATTCTCCAAACGTTCACAGTTCAGTAGTTAATTACCAGCTTCTGCATGATTCAATTCATGTGGTTCAGTGGAAACCGGACGGTGCATCTGTTTTAAGCGTCATGCCAAAGATAGAATTGAGCTCAACTGAGAAAGAGAGCGTGTTTCAGATTTCAGAATCATTGGAAAACAAAATCAATGAAGTATTTAAACTGAAGCGAAAAGGGACAGTGGAAGCTAAGATGGAATGTCTGATGGAACCGCTTGACTATGTATTTGGTGAGGAGTCTGTTGTGCCGGCGGTTATCGGTATTGGAGATAGAAAAGGGGAGACAGCAACATGTGTTTTGTCAGACTACAGGAATCAGTGGGAAATGGCCTGGGATATGATGCTGGATTTCCTTATTCGTAATGGCGAAAGGCCGAATACGTTACAGATTAATAACGATGGCAGTCATGTACTCGAATGGATGTTTGAATCCCTTTGCAGCCGTCTTAATATACAGCTGAAAAACGTCTTCGGAAACATCAATGAAGTGTTGTTCCAGAAAATTAACCAGGAGGAAGAGAAACTTCTGGATCTGGAAGCAGAGATGAAATACGAGTTCTTTCAGAATAATGTATTCAATACACCAAAGTCTTATGTTTTTCAGGTGAAAGTGCTGAATGGCCGCTATTATGAGGGTAAAGCGTGTATTCATGAAATTCAGCTCGATCAGGCAGATACACTCAGAACTCTGCACTGTATGATTCTGCAGGCGCTGGATTTTGATAATGATCACTGTTATATGTTTGAAACGACACAATGGAAAAGAACAAATGGGCAAATCGGTGGGACACCGGATACGGATATGCCGCTCGAGGATGTAACGCCAGCAGACTCAGTCTGTATTGCAGAACTGGGATTACAGAAGGGGAGTAAAATGGAGTATGTTTACGACTTTGGTGACTGGTGGCGTTTCGAAATAAAAGTAAAGAAAGTGCTTGCTGAAGAAACAGACGATCCCATTATTATCAGTTCCGTTGGAGAGAACCCCGAACAGTATCCGAGTGGTGACTGGTGATAAGCGTGCTCTGAAAAAGAAGGAAGCTGGTGCATTGCACCAGCTTCTTTGTGGATTCAGATATTTGCAATATCTTCCTGTGTCATGAGACGGAGGCCTTTGCTGGCCAGTCTGGCTTCAGCGGCTTTTGTGTCGGCAACGCGGAAGATCAGGTAGGCGTGTTTGGCCTCTTTACCGCCAATGAAGGCGTACATGTACTCAATATTGACCTGTGCATCGGAGAAAATACCGAGCAGGTTATCAAGACCGCCGGGTTCATCCGGCACGGCAACAGCCAGGACGGGTGTAAGATTTGCCACAAAACTGGATTCTTTCAGTATGTTGATTGCCTGATAGGCATCGTCTACAACCAGACGGGCAATACCGAAATCCTTGGTTTCAGCAATGGAAAGGGCACGCATGTCAATTTTGTGTGCGGCCAGAACGCTGGTCATCTCTTTCAGCATACCCGGCCTGTTCTCAAGAAAGACAGAAATCTGTTTGATGCTCATGGGATGCTCCAATCTGCGGTAAACCGCGGTCGTCAGTTAGATTTTACGTTTGTCGATGATACGTACAGCTTTACCTTCACTGCGGGTAATGGACTTTGGTGCAACAAGAGACACTTTGGCTTTGATGCCCAGCATGGATTTGAGACCGTCCACCAGCTGACGCTGACGTTCTTCAACTTCGCCGATGTTATCCGTAAACATCTCAGGTGTCATTTCAACCTGCACATCAAGCGTATCGGTGTTGTTGACACGGTCAACAATAATCTGATAATTCGCTGCATAACCATGATTAAGCAGAACGGTCTCGATCTGACTCGGGAAGACATTGACACCGCGGATGATCAGCATATCGTCTGAGCGTCCCTTCGGTTTGGTCATCCGCACGTGCGTACGTCCGCAGGAACACTTTTCGCGGGTCAGCGAACAGATGTCCCGGGTGCGGTAGCGGATCATGGGGAAGGCTTCCTTGTCAATGGCTGTGAAAACAAGCTCTCCCTGTGCGCCTTCCGGCAGAACCTCACAGGTGTCCGGGTCAATGATTTCCGCAATAAAGTGATCCTCGTTAATATGCATACCGGCCTGTGCGGAACATTCAAAAGATACACCAGGACCGGAAAGCTCGGTAAGACCATAAATGTCATACGCCTTAATGCCCAGTGTTCTCTGGATATCCTGACGCATTTCCTCACTCCAGGCTTCGGCTCCGAAAATACCGGCTTTAAGCGGAATATCATCCGGACCATAACCCATCTCTTTCATCCGCTCACCGAGATAGGCAGCGTAGCTGGGAGTGCAGCACAAAATGGTTGTGCTCAGATCCATAATGAACATGATCTGGCGGTCCGTATTGCCGGAACTGGTAGGGACTGTCAGACAGCCGACTTTATGCGATCCACCGTTAAGACCAGGGCCACCGGTAAACAGACCATAACCATATGAAACCTGACAGACATCTTCGTCAGTACCTCCGGCCGCAACAATGGCACGGGCACAGCAGTCTTCCCAGAGATCAATATCGTGAGGCGTATAGAAGGCGACAACGCGCTTTCCGGTAGTTCCGGAGGTGGACTGAATACGGACACAGTCCTTCAGCGGGACACCCAGCAGACCGTAGGGATAAGCGTCCCGAAGGTCTGACTTGGAGAGAAAAGGAAGTTTGCTGAGATCTTCAAGTGTCTGGATGTCATCCGGTGTGACGCCTTTTTCTTCCATTTTTCTGCGATAGTATGGAACGTTTTCCCAGACATGCCGTACCTGGGCTTTAAGCCGTTCTTCCTGAATTGTGCGGATTTCCTCCCGCGATGCGCATTCAATTTCTGGTTGATAGTATCTTTCCATGTGTCCACCTCTAAGCTACAGTTTCACTGTCAAAAGACAGCTGGGGTATTGGGGTATATCAGGCGTTTCGTCCAAGTTCAAACGCACGCTTGTTCATTTCAAGGAACCGTGCAGGTACAATTGCCTCTATGGCTTCCATCCACGCTTCCATGGGAAGATCAAAATAGTGGGAAAGGCGGCCGAGGAGTACAAGGTTGACCGCCTTCGAGGAGCCTGCCTGTTCAGCCAGACTGAGGCAGTCTAGTGCATCGACTTTGGCACCGGATGCCTTGAGTTTTGTGGTCAGATCTTCCGGATATACGGCAGCACCGGTAATAACAGGCATCGGATCTATCTGCTGGGTATTTGTGACAATCTGTCCATCTGAACGAAGGAAGGGGAGCCAGCGGGCTGCTTCGAGCAGTTCAAAAGATACGATATAATCTGCTTCTCCACGATCGATAACGGGCGAATAGACTTTTGTTCCATAGCGGACATAAGTGATGACACTGCCGCCACGCTGGGACATTCCATGAACTTCAGAGACCTTAACGTCATAGCCCTGTTCTAGCAGGAGATGACCGAGAAGTTTGCTGGCGAGCAGGGAGCCCTGACCGCCAACACCGACAATCATAATGTTTTTGGTATTCATTTCAGTCCCTCCTTACTTTACAGTATCTGTATGACCGGATTCAAATGCGCCGACTTTGCAGAGCTGGCTGCACACATTGCAACCGACGCAGAGTGTGCTGTCAACATGCGCTTTCCGGCCGTGCATGGAAATGGCCGGGCAGCCGATTCGCATACACGATTTGCAACCGACGCATTTGGTTTCATTTACGGTGAGCGGCGGATTGTGCTTAACATACTTGAGAAGGGCACAGGGACGGCGGGAGATAATAATGGACGGTGCATCTGCAGCGAGTTCCTCTTTCAGTACACGGTCACATTCTTCAAGGTTGTAAGGATCTACAACACGGATGCGTTCAAATCCCATTGCACGGCAAAGTGCTTCCAGGTCAATTTTCCCGGCAGGGTCCCCTTTAATGTTATATCCGGTTGTTGGATTCTGCTGATGTCCGGTCATGCCGGTGATGGAGTTGTCAACAATAATAATAGTAGAATTGGACTGGTTGTAGGCGACATTGGCAAGACCGGTCATGCCGGAGTGCATGAATGTTGAATCACCGATCACGGCAACGGTTTTGCGTTCGCTCTCCGGTCCGCGGACCTTGTTGAATCCATGCAGCGCACCGATACTGGCACCCATACACAGTGTCATTTCAATGGCGCCGAGCGGGGGAACTGCACCCAGTGTATAACAGCCGATGTCACCGAGAACCGTGCAGTTGTTCTTTTTAAGGGTGTAGAACATGCCGCGGTGCGGACATCCGGCACACATCACTGGCGGGCGCGGCGGAATGGCATCCTGAAGGGTGAAGGCTGAACTGCAGGTCCTGCCGAAAGCTTCGGCGATCAGATTCTGCGAGAACTCATCCACCATGGGCAGCATTTCCTTGCCGGTGACAGCAATGCCGAGTGCACGGACGTGGTTTTCGATGACAGGATCAAGCTCTTCGACGACATAAAGCTTGTCAACTTTGGCAGCAAAGTCGCGTATAAGCTTTTCCGGAAGCGGATTGGTCATGCCAAGTTTGAGGACGCTGACAGAATCGCCAAATACCTCCTTGACATACTGGTAGGATGTGGATGCTGTAATGATACCAATACTGGTACCGCCCATTTCAATGCGGTTGACGGGAGCGGTTTCGGCATATTCAATCAGTGCCTTTGTTCTGGCTTCAACGATGGGATGACGACGCTTTGCATTTCCGGGCATCATGACATACTTGCCGATGTCTTTTACATATGGCTTGTCCGGAACGGTCCGTTCACCACAGGTAACAACGGACTGGGAGTGTGCAACGCGCGTGCACATTTTAAGCAGCACCGGGGTGTCGAACTGTTCAGACAGATCAAAGGCAAGTTTCGTAAAAGCAAGAGCTTCTGCAGAGTCGGAAGGTTCCAGCATGGGGACTTTTGCAGCGATGGCATGATGCCGGCTGTCCTGCTCGTTCTGAGAGGAGTGCATGCCTGCGTCATCGGCTACACCAATGACCATGCCGGCGTTGACACCTGTATAGGACATGGTATAGAGCGGGTCGGCAGCCACGTTGAGGCCGACATGTTTTTGTGCACAGAAAGAACGCCGTCCGGCAAGGGAAGCGCCGAAGGCGGATTCCATAGCAACCTTCTCGTTTGGTGCCCACTCGCAGTAAATTTCATCATATTTAACAGCTTCCTCCGTTATCTCGGTGCTCGGAGTGCCCGGATAGCTGGAGATAAAGCATACACCGGCCTCATATAGACCACGGGCAACAGCTTTGTTGCCCAGCATGAGTTCCGGCTTTTGAACAGAATTTTGTTCCATTTGCCAACCTCCTTAAGTAGTAGTCTAAGTATACCGAAAATTCTGAGAAAAACAAGACCGATCGCATAAAAAAGCAATTGACATTCCTACTAAAAAAAGATATCCTTGTCTCCGACATTTTCAGCATCCTGTGGAATTCTGACTGTATGAAAACAAGTTGCTGCATGAACATCAGCATCAGGATGTACAATAAAAATGAGGAGGTCATCCGGTATGGCGATTACAGACCTGCTGGAGCGAAACAGCAAACTATATGGTGAAGAGGTCGCACTGGTCGAAATCAATCCGGAAATCCGTGAGGAACAGAGGGTTACCTGGAAAGAATATGAATTGATTCAGCCGACGTCGACAACCTTTTACAGAAGACAGATCACCTGGTCCGTATTTGATGAAAAGGCGAACCGTGTGGCCAATATGCTGCTTGAACGCGGGGTGCGGAAGGGACAGAAGTGTGCTATTCTGCTGATGAACTGTCTGGAGTGGCTGCCGATTTACTTCGGCATACTCAAGGCCGGTGCAATAGCTGTACCGCTTAATTTCCGTTTCACTGCGGATGAAATTGATTATTGTCTGCAGACATCCGATTCTGATGTACTGTTTTATGGACCGGAATTTATTGGCCGTATTGAGGACATTGTCGGCAAGCTCCGGAACAATATGCTTCTTTATTTTGTCGGAGATCCATGCCCGCCGTATGCAGAGGATTACTATCGACAGACCGGGAACGCCTCATCCATGGCACCACTTGTTCTGATTGAGGATACTGATGATGGTGCTATCTATTTTTCATCAGGAACTACCGGTTTCCCAAAGGCTATTCTGCTAAAGCATTCGGCACTTTCCCAGTCTGCACGTATGGAAGCCGTGCATCATGAGACAACCAAACAGGATAATTTCCTCTGCATCCCGCCGCTCTACCATACGGGTGCGAAGATGCACTGGTTTGGTTCGCTTTATACCGGTTCCAAAGCGGTTATTCTCAAGGGCAATTCTCCGGAATCCATTCTGAGTGCGGTTTCCAATGAGCGCTGTACCATTGTCTGGCTTCTTGTACCGTGGGCGCAGGATATTCTTGCGGCGCTTGATTCAGGACGTCTGCATCTTGAAAACTATCATCTCAGTCAGTGGCGCCTCATGCACATCGGTGCCCAGCCGATTCCGCCCAGTCTGATCCGCCGCTGGCTCAAGTACTTCCCCAATCACAAATATGATACCAACTATGGCCTTTCCGAATCGACAGGCCCGGGATGTGTCCATCTTGGCATGGAGAATGTCCATAAGGTGGGAGCCATCGGTATTCCGGGATTTGGGTGGCAGACCAAGATTGTAGATGAAAAAGATCAGGAAATACCACAGGGTGAGGTTGGAGAGCTCTGTGTCAAGGGCCCTGGCGTCATGGTGGAGTACTACAATAACCCGGCAGCCACTGCAGAGGTACTAAAAGACGGATGGCTGCATACTGGTGACATGGCGCGCCTTGATGAAGACGGTTTTATTTTCCTGGTTGACCGGAAAAAGGATGTTATCATTTCTGGTGGTGAGAATCTCTATCCGGTACAGATTGAGAGTTTCCTGGCAGCCCATCCGAAGATTCATGATGTGGCAGTGATCGGCCTGCCGGATAGCCGCCTGGGGGAGATTGCAGCTGCGATTATTCAGGTAAAGGACGGAGAAACGCTCACGCAGGAGGAAGTAGATGCATTCTGTGTTGATCTTCCGAGATATAAGCGGCCGAGGAAGGTTATATTTGCCAATGTAATCCGTAACGCAACAGGGAAGATTGATAAGCCGAAACTGCGCGAGATTTACTGCGGTGAACGTCTGGTTGAACGACAGAATAAGTCCTGAACGATTTGGATTCCTGGCTCTCGCATTCATGCGGGAGCCTTTTTGATGTCAGATAACATTGCCGGTATTGGCTGAAGACAAAGTGCTGATCGGATCAGTGTTACCCGCCCAAGTTGTTTATGGGAGACTGCATTGTTCGACAAACTGCTGCTTTGCGTTACGGCAGTTCGTTTAAGAGCAGCAGCGTTTGTTTTCATTCAGTACTGTCTGTTTTTGTCGAACCGGTGCTGAGCACCATGCTGCCTTTACATAAGGTTTTTGCTGCGATTTTTCATGGCTGTTTCCAGATCTGACTGATCCTGCCTTTTGCGGTCTGTCCGGTCTGTTTTGCGGCAGTAACAGGAAATGCCTGTCAGAATCCTGAATGATGAAAGCGGTATGAGCGTGAGAAGAGAGTATGTGAAGTTATGTTGATATGGATAATTGCTGCAGCGGCAGCTTACTTTGTCAAAGGACTGTGTGGTTTTGCCAATACGCTGATGTTCACATCAATTCTGGCGGTGGGGAGTACAGCCAATATTGACATATCACCGGTAGATCTGCTGCTCGGCTGTCCGTCAAATCTCATCATGACGTGGAAAAAACGCAGCAGGCTGGATGCGCGGATTGTGCTGCCGCTTAGCGGTCTGATTCTGCTGGGCAGCATAGGCGGTGCACTGCTGCTGAAAGTTGTAAGTGTGCAGCGGATTAAGCTTATGTTTGGTTTTGTGGTGATTATTGTTGCAACAGATATGTGGTTCAGGGAACACCTGCATGACCAGTCCAAAATGCCAAACGGGATAATGGTGCTGATCGGGTTACTGTCTGGTTTCCTTTGTGGATTGTTCGGGGTGGGTGCACTGCTTGCGGCATATGTCAGCCGTGTGACACAAGACACTGAGACATTTAAAGCCCATATCAGCGCAGTTTTTTCCATTGAAAACCTTTTCCGGCTGATCAGTTATACGGCACTAGGCATTATCACAGCATCAGGAATCCGGCAGGCACTTTTCCTGCTGCCGGTTGAGCTGGCAGCGCTGTATGCGGGAATGGCATGCAGCCGCTTTTTGAAGGAAATACTGGTAAAACGGCTGATTATCATCCTGCTCATACTTTCCGGCGTCATGATGATTCTTTCAAATATCTGAAAAAAAAACAGCCCGGCATTGCCGGGCTGTAAATGTTACAAACCGAGGTTGGGGAGTGTCGGTCTGAAACGATGGAAGAAATTATTTGGCAGTTGCCTGTTCACCGGCAATCCGGCCAAAGGTGAAAATATCAGCGATTGCATTGCCGCCTAGACGGTTTCCGGCATGGATACCGCCGGTAACTTCGCCGGCTGCCCAGAGGCCTTCAATCGGAGTGCCATCTGCACGGAGAACACGGGTGTCAGTGTCAATGCACAGACCGCCCATGGTGTGATGCAGGGAAGCTTTGCGCGGGCTGATGCAGATGCCCATATTCGGATCTGCTTCAACAGCTGCCAGGTCAATGGCGCCAGCAAGAACTTCTTTACCAAAATCTTCATCTTTCTGATTCAGAACGAAGGAATTGTAGCGTTCAATGGTTTCACGAAGCTTTTCCTCTGTAAATGCAGGAGTGCAGCCTGCAGCACTGGCTTTTGTTGCATCAGCCAGCTCTTTTAAGGTTGTGCCATACCAGATGTGTCCGCCCTCAACCATACCGGCAACACGGCCGTTATAATCAGTACCGGTCAGCATCTGATCCGGCTTGGAGATATCTCCGCGGCCTGCGTAGATGATGTAGAAAATGCCGTTGTCCAGAGCGAGAGAAGCTTTTGCCAGAACGTCGCGCTCAGCATACTCATTGACAAAACGGTCGCCATTTCCGTCAATCCAGATCTGTTCGGCAGCATCTGCCCAGATGCCGTCGGTCATGGTTCCCTTTACCGGAGAAGACGAAGGCATCATCTGGGCGACACCCATGCCGAATGTATCAGCACCGAGTGCCATAGCCATTACAATGCCATCACCTTCGTTTGTTCCGAGGTTGGTGCTGAGGGTGTGAGCGGTCAGATCATCGCCCCAGTACTTGTCATATTCCTTAACCATGGCAGGATTCGCACAGTAACCGCCAGTAGCAAGGATGACGCCGTTTGCAGCGTTGATGGTGATTTTTGTGCCGGTAACAGTTTCGGCCTTTGCGCCGATGACCCGTCCAGCTTCATTTGTCAAAAGTTCGGTGCCGCGGGTTTCGGTATAGATTTTGACGCCTTTTTCTTCAGCAACTTTTACCAGCTGGGGGATACGCTCCGCACCGCTCATAAAGCTGTGAGTTCTGGGCCACATGGCGCCAAGAACGGTACCAAGTCCCGGATATCCGCCATAATTGGCATCCTTGCCATAGGAGGCATTGAGACCGATGGTGTCCATCCATTCAAATGAACCCAGGGCATTTTCAGCAAGGGTACGTGAAAGCTCGATCTTCGGAGCGACAAAGGTGCCGTCCAGCATTTGGCGCAGACCGCCGGTATAGCAGTGCCACATGTGAAGTGCTATTGAATCAAAGCCAGGCATGTCAACGCCTATGGTTTTGCCTTCGTTTGCAGCATAGAAAGCTTCGATATCCTGCTTAAGCTGTTCAAGAACCGCCTTCCACTCCGGGAACTCATCAAATTTGAGAGCCGGATCGTCCGGAGAAATGGCCAGATAGCTGTCAAGCGTATCCTTCTGGGCACGGGTCAGGAGCATGGCGCTCTGGGCGTCTGGATCTACGGCGTTGTACGCAGCGCCAGCAACCATGGTATTTCCGCCCATTACACTGCTTTTTTCGATCAGGATAACGCTCGCGCCGTTCTCGGCTGCGGTGATTGCAGCAGCAAGACCAGCACCGCCGCCACCCATAACCAGAACATCGGCTGACCATACTTCGTCCGGACCGGCAGGCTCACGGAATGCCTCGGCAGTCATGGCCGGTACGTCCAGTCCAGAAGCCTTAACGGCGTTCTTGACAGCTCCGATTATCGCATAGCTGGCAAAAGTAGCACCGGTAACGGTATCGACGTCTACCGTCTGATGCTCAATTATCTGTGCCGGAATACGGTCACGGGCCACATAGGTGATATTTTCTGTTTCCGGATATTTTTCGTACTCGATATTTGTAATTTTTCCGTCATCAATGGTAACGTTTACAACCACTTCGCCCTGCATGCCGCGGGCGCTGCCGGTGAATACAGCCGGCTCTGCCAGTGCTGAAATGCTCATGAGCATCAGTATGGACAGTGTCAGGAAAATGCACAACGCTTTTTTCATGATGAAAACCTCTCTTTCTGTTTTAAAGCGCTGCGAATACAATATCATTACAGTCAGCTTTACAGTCAAGCAGTTTTTAAGAGAAAAATAATGCCTCAAGAATGAGAAAGGGGAAGCGGTACGATTATTACGGATGAAAGGCAGGATGAAGAGAAAAGAATGGTTTGGGACAAAAACTGGAAATCCGCAGCAGTTTGGGGTATGGCGGGTCGGAGTATGCTTGACAAAATGCTGAAAAACGCGCTATAAAACCATCAAGACAACTGTAAGGTTTTGAATGATTTCCGGAGGATTGCATGAAACTTTCGATTGGAGAACTGGAGAAACTGACTGGGATGAACAGAACTGCGTTGCGGTACTATGATGCGGAGGGACTCATAGATCCACAGCGTCAGGAGAATGGTTACCGAATGTACTCGAATGAGGACGTCATGAGTCTGGTCCAGTTGAAACAGATGAGTGCTTTTGGCGTTGAACTGGGTGAACTGCCCAGTTCGAAGCGTGAAGTCGGAATCCAGGATATGTGCCTTGCACTGGTCAGGAAAGAGCAGATGATTGAACAGGAGATCGAGGAACTGTATCAGAAGCTGGCCAGACTCAGACTGCATGCAGAAGCGTATCAAACGTGTGCGGCGGGGAATACTGTTATTACGGAAGGACGTACGGTAGGGGCATACCGTCTGTATTTCAGAGAGAATGATCCGGATTCAGAGAAAACAGCCAGAATTTTCAGAAAGTGGATGAACGACGTTCCGGATACCTATTCCGTTATCCGGATACCCAAATCGGTATTTTCTCTGTCCGGCGATGCATTTTGTCCGGTTGATACTGGTATCGGTCTTCTCAGCGGAGCATTTCAGAGACTGCATGAGACGTTTGAGCCTCCAATTGAATACACGCCTCCCTGTAAATGTGTTCAGGGTATGATAAAGACACAACGGATAGACCAGATCAGGCGCAGCACATTGTATCCTTTTGAGAAATTTCTAGAGGAACACGGACAGATTCCGCTCGGCGATTTTTATGGCTGGGTGGTATATACACCGGCAGATCATGCCAATGACTGCTTTCATATTTCACTCAGGCTTGGAATCGGATAAAAAAAGAATGCTGCAGTCTGCAGCATTCCTGTGTTTAATCAATGTGATTGAATTCACGGACGAAGTCTACGAAAGCCTGCTCGCGCAGTGGTTTACTGAAATAGTATCCCTGAACCATATTGCAGCCATATTCGGAAATCTGTTCAAGCTGTTCTCTGGTTTCAACACCTTCCTGAATAGTATTCAGACCGTTGGCCCGGATGATCCGGATCAGATATTCCAGGATCTGTCGGGTTCCTTCATTCTGACCGGCATCCCACAGAATGGACTTGTCGATTTTGATGTTTATGTAGTTGCCCGTAATCAGGCGCTGAAGGTTTGAGTATGCTGTGCCAAAGTCGTCCAGGGAGAAAGTAAAACCGGATTTCAGCATGTTCTGCATGGTGCCTTCAATGAATGGAGCAGCGTCATCTGCCATGGATTCGGTGATTTCAAGGTTGACCATATCTACTGTGACATGGTGACGGTTCATGATATTCAGCAGATGCTGCTCAAGGTGGTCCTGGAGGAACTGGTAGGTTGACAGGTTGACCTCTATATAAGACATGCCGAGTTTTGCCAGTGGGTTTGCTTCGATAAAGGCACATATCTTTTCGAAAACCAGGGAACCAAGCGCCATGATCATGCCGTTTTTTTCAGCGATTGGTATGAATTCATCCGGTGGAATGAAGCCGTATTCGGGATCAATCAGGCGGGCCAGACCTTCCGCGGCAACAATGGTATTGCTCTCAGAGGACCAGATTGGCTGGTAGAAGACGTCGATGGATTTGTTTTCTATCGCTTTGTCGAGCAGACGTTCAATGAGCAGATCACGCTTGAACTGTTCGATGTCATCCGGTGTGAGCAGAATGGATTCATGTGTATGGTGCGATGCTGCTATTTCCAGAAGCCGGTCCAGCTCCTGAGCCGTTGCTGCATCATTTGGGACATGTAGAACGCTGATAATGGCATTGATGTTTGCCTGCAGATTCTCCAGTTTCCATGGCGACTGGAACCGTTCCAGAATAAGTTCGGCCAGATCATAGGCAGGCTGCTCGTCCTGCTCCGGAACGATGACCAGAAAATCCTCGGTATGGTAGCTGAATACATTTTCGCGCCGGTTGAACGAAAGCAGCCATGCAGCTACTTCAGAGAGGATGATATCAGAGCTTTTGACGGAAAGGATACGGGACAGCAGACCGAGATTATCCAGATGAATATGAATGACGCTGTACTGACGGCCGGCGAGCATCTGCTTTTTATTTTCCTCATCGAAGACAATCCGGTGATAAATACCAGTCAGCGGATCTATGTTGCGTTCTGTGTCTTCAAGAGTCAGGAGAAAGCCGGAGAATGCAAGTGCTTCAGCAAAGGTCTCAATGATGATACGCGGCCAGAACAGCTGAATCAGAATGCCGATGATGGATAGCAGTGTAAGAAAAATGATGGCATTGACTGTAGACAGACGTAAAGCCCGTCTGTTTTTCAGAAAATAATAGGTGCCGAGCGAAATGTAATAGGCTGCGGACAGATATAAAACAAAGATCAGCGGACCACGGTGATACTGCTGCTGTTCATCAAGGCGGAAAACAAGATGGTTGAACGGAGCCAGAAAGATGGCTGTCATGCATAGCGCTACCGGCAGAAAAAAGCGGATGAAAAAGCCTGGTGTCCGGTTAATCATGCTTCCGTTTATCGACATTATGTACAGAGTATAGAACATTGGGACAAACGTATGGAAGATGAAATAACCCATGTGCAGGCAGATCAGAAGCGTGCGGCGGGATGACGGGGCATTGACCTGCAGGGATTCTGCAGCATAGGAACAGATACAGGGAATAACAGAAAAAACCAGCAGACAAATGTAGAGAAAGTGCTGATTTGTCAATCGGCTGAGCAGTGAACCTGATGACCGGTATAAGCGTCCGCGGCTGATGAAGCAAAACATCAGACAGGATATATAGAGGACAATGGAAGACAGTTCAAAATTCAGTTCAATCATGAGGCACCGTTTCTATCTGATTTTTAAATTTTGCATAAATAAAAACGCTGTTATATCAAAAAGAAGCAAATGTTCTCTTTATTATAAGCGACGCAGACGTATAAAACAACTGAAAAAAATGGAATTTGGAAAACGAATACTTAAAAATGGACTGATTATCTGTGGCAGATTGAAAAGAAGTGACGGGTTTTGTATAATTTTCAGGAACAGAAAAGCGATCTGGTAAAAGCCAAAGAAAGAGAACCTTCACTACTTTGTACTGGGAAAAGGACAAATGCAGCCAGTGCTAAGCTGTAACTGCTGTGAGACGAGATGGTGCTAAGCACCGTTTTGTCAATTAAAGCAGAGGCGGGGGCTGAAAGCTTATATAGAAATTCGGGAGGGAATATGGTCATTGCGGCATTTGCATCGTCTTCCATGAAGCAGTTTTCAAAAGAGGTCAGGAAACTTGGAGAATGTCTGGGCAGATCCGGGTATACGCTGGTGTTTGGTGGATGCGACTATGGACTTATGCATGAGATTGCTGAAGGATTCAGTCAATCGGGGGCCAGGGTGACAGGGGTTGTTCCCGGTTTTTTCAACACCAGAAATATTCATCCGGCATGCAGCCCTGTTCTGACAACAAATGACCTGACAGACAGAAAAGAAAAAATGATTGAACTGGCGGACGCTTTTCTGATTCTGCCAGGCGGAGTTGGAACCATGGATGAACTGTTTACGGTTTTGGCGCAGAAAAGTATTGGTGCATATGAGAAACCGGTTCTTCTATTCAATCCGGATGGATTTTACGATACACTCCTTAAAATGCTTGAAGATATGCAGAGATTTGGCGCGATTCGGGAGAAAGTGACAGATATGGTAAAGACTTTTGCTGTACCGGAGGAAGCACTGGAGATACTTGGGCATGCGTGAAACAGTTTTGTATGGATTTGGAGATTCCAACATGTGGGGCTGGGATGCACGAATCTGGTCTGCAGATGCTGACCCCAGGTTGCCAATACAGAGCATCTGGATTGAAATGGCAGCCGGCCAGATGGGCTGGAAGCTTCTGAATGACAGTATGCCTGGACGGCAGATTCCGACTGGACAGGCGGCAGATCTGTTTATTTCCAGTGTAACGGCTGCCCATTGGGATGTGCTGCTTTTGATGCTTGGAACGAATGATTATCTTTGTCTGCCCGGAGACAGATCCTGCTGTAAGATAGGCAGCAGATGGATGGAGACGCTTGAAAAACTGACGAAACGGTTTCCTGAACGAAAAAAACACATTGTTTTAGCGTCTCCACCGGCAGCCCGTGGGATGACGCCGGCAGTACGGGAAGAGATGCGCCATGAATACAGGAGTACAGCAGAGCAATTTGAAATCCGGTATTTTGATACGATTGGTATATCACTCAGTCTTCAGTATGACGGCATTCATCTGGATGAAACCGGACATATTCAGCTTGCAAAGGCGGTGTCGCAGTTTCTTCGACAGATGGATTTCCCGGTTTTTGAAAAGAATTGACAGTTCCGGGAACAAATTGACCGACTGAATCGTCTTTATATGTGAGTATCCGGTATCTGCCGGTTGCAGGTGCAGACACTTTCGGGATGCTGTACCGGGGGAAAGAGACTAACCAGTGCTTTGCACCAGGGTGTCTGAATAAAAAAACAGCCACAATCAATAGAAATTCTGACAGCAGAAGCTGCATCGATGAAAAGGAGAATAAAAAGATGAAAAAGATGTTGATGATCACTTTTGTTTTACTGACACTTGTGATGCTGATGTGCAATATCCAGGCCCTTGCGGAGGAAACGGCAGATGAGGTTATAGATCTTGGTGATATCCGTATGGGCGGATGGTCGTTAAGTGAAAATCCCGCTATGACAGAGAAGGACATGGAACGTTTTGATAAAGCAATGGAAGGCCTGGTGGGTGTCGGATATACGCCAATGCTCTGTCTTGGCACCCAGATTGTTTCGGGAACAAATTACTGTTATCTGTGCCGTGCACAGGTAGTCTATCCGGATGCGGAACCATACTATGCACTGGTTTATATCTATGAGGATCTTTCCGGTCAGGCATCCATTCTGGATATTCAGACCCTGGAACTGGGATTAAGCTGATAATCTGATACAAAACACCGCTGTTCATTGAACAGCGGTGTTTTGTACTACAACGGTCAGAGACGGCTTCCCCGCGGATCAAAGGCATCCCGGAGTGCATCGCCAACAAAGTTGATGCAGATGACAAGAAGGAAGATCACAATGCCTGCCGGCAGCCAGAGCCAGGGTTTTCCAGTCAGTATTGAAAGAGATTCGGCTCCATTCAGAATATTCCCCAGGGATGGTGTCGGAGGCTGGATGCCCATACCAAGAAAAGAGAGGGCTGCTTCATCCAGAATGGAGACGGCGAAGACATTTGTTGCATAGACCAGCACCGGAGCGATGGTGTTAGGCAGGATTTCGGAGAAGAGAATGTAGGAACCGGGCATTCCTGCGGTGATATCGCTCTTGATGAAATTGGTCTCCCGCAGCGAGAGTACATTGCCGCGGACCAGACGTGCGACGCCGGGCCAGTCTACGAATCCGAGGATGAGGACGATGGACCACATGCCCGGCCGGAAAATAGCAGCTGCGACCAGAACGAGAAGAATGTAAGGGAAAGACATAACCATGTCTGTAAACCCCATGATGGCCTTATCTATGATGCCTCCGAAGTAACCGGAAATCAGTCCGAGCGTGACGCCTGTCAAGGTGGCAATCAGGGTTGACAGCAGTCCGACAAGAAGTGATACACGGGTTGCGTACAGAATGCGGGCGAACATATCACGGCCGATCTTGTCCGTGCCGAGCAGATGCTGGTCACTGGGCGGCATCTGGAACTTACCGCTCGGTTTTGTTGGCGAATAAGGGGTGATCAGAGGCGCACAGACAGCCATAATGATCATCAGAGCCAGAAGAAAAAGACAGAAGACGGCCATTTTATGCTTTGAAAACCGCTGAAACAGGGCTGAATATCGTTTACTCATCTTCTGCCTCCGTCAGTATTTGATGGTTGGATCTGCCAGCGCGTACAGTATGTCAGTCAGTAGATTGGCTGCCAGCACGACTACACCGGACAAAAGACAGATGCCCATGATGACGGGATAATCACGGCTGACAATTGCATTCATGGTGATGAGACCGAGTCCAGGCCATGAAAAGATCTGTTCGACGATGATTGAACCGCCAAAGAGGACCGGAATTTCCATACCGATGACTGTAATTATGGGCAGAAGTGCATTGCGCAGTGCATGCTTGCGGATGACAAGCCCTCGTCCGATGCCTTTTGCTTTTGCCGTGCGCAGATAGTCCATATCAAGAATCTCAAGTACTGCTGAACGGATATAACGGACATTGTTTCCGGCTATGGAAACGGCCAGTACAACGGAGGGCATAATGAGGTGCCGGAGAATATCGCCAGGATCGCCGCCTGTACCGGGGGTATACATACCGCTCGAAGGCAGGAGACCAAGACGCACGGTGAAAATGTAGATCAGGATGAGGGACAAAAAGAAACCAGGAATGGATGAGGCGCCAAAGGACAGCCCGATGAGCGCATAATCACGTTTTTCATACCGGTGAACAGCGCTGTAGATACCGAGTGGAACTGCAATCAGCATGCCAAGCATCAAAGCTGTGCCTGTCAGCATCAGCGTAGGTGCAATGTGACTGGAAATCAGTTCAGAAACGGGCATATAACTCTTATAAGAATAACCAAGATTGCCACTCAGAAGCTGCCGGAGCCAGCTGATATACTGGAGCCAGACAGGCTGGTCGAGCCCCCACTGCTCAGCACGGATCGCCAGACTTTCACGTGTAACGCGTGGACCGACCATCATATCGAGCGGGGAGCCTGCCAAAGACATGATCATGTAATCAATAATGGTGATACCGAGCAGAATCGGAATGGCAAGCAGCAGTTTTTTAATGATATATTTAACCATGGTTTGCCTCCAGAGCCCGCAAGCAGGCAGATTCATGCCCGTGATCATTCGGAATTGGGCTCAGATGGTGTAAAAAGCGGGTACACGCCTCATGCGAAAGCGGGCAGCGCCGGATCAGTGGACATGCCCCCTCCGGAATTTCGTCTCCGACTTCACCTTCTATAAGCAGCTTTTTCCGGGTAAGTGCTGCTTCATCAACAGAAGGAGCGGCATCAATCAGCGCACGTGTATATGGATGAGCCGGCCTGGTAAACAGGGATGCACAGGAACCCGTTTCCACAAAACGGCCGCGGTACATGACGGCAATGCGGTGAGAAATATAACGGACAGCACCGAGGCCATGTGAAATGAAAATATATGTTAGGTTATTCTTGGCCTGAAGTGTTTGAAGCAGATTCAGAATCTGAGCCTGTACCGACACATCAAGTGCGGATACTGGTTCATCCAGTACAATGAGCTCCGGGTTAACGGACAGGGCGCGCGCAATGCAGATGCGCTGACGCTGTCCACCGGAAAATTCATGTGGATACCGGTTCTTCACATTTTTGCTGAGGCCTACATCCTGAAGAAGCTCATCAATACGGCCTTCTATGCAGCCGGCAGTCTGAATGTGGTGATAGAGCATGGGTTCCCTGAGGAGATCTCCAATGGTTTTCCTGGGGTTCAGTGTGGTACCGCTGTCCTGGAAGACCATCTGAAAACGTGTCCTGATAGGTCTGCGTGCCCGCTCCGTCAGGTTGTCAATCCGGTTTCCATTGAAAAGGATTTCACCGGATGTGGGAGATTCAAGACACATCAGCATTTTGGCAATGGTTGATTTTCCGCAGCCGCTTTCTCCGACGATGCCAAAGGTTTCGCCCGGATAAACAGCAAAGCTGACATCTGAAACAGCAGCAAAAAGATTCCTCCGGATAATATGATCACTCTGCAGAGAAAAAGTTTTGGAGAGGTGCTGCGCCTCAATGATTGGTGTTGACATGGCTGTTTTCCTTACTAAAGTTTGCGCATCTTGAATAGTGGCCAGGCTCAATTTCCTGAAAATCTGGCAGTTTTCTGAAAGGGCAGTTGGAAACCATGGGACAGCGCGGTGCAAACCGGCAGCCACGGAGACGGTCATAACGCTCAGGAACTGCACCCGGAATGGAATAGAGATGATCCTGAACCCGGTATACATCCGGAACCGACTGCAGCAGAGCATTGGTATATGCGTGTGCGGGACGGGCCAGCACATCTCGTGTCCGGCCGGTTTCAATACACTGACCGGCATACATGACAACAACGCGGTCTGCAAATTCATTGACGAGGCCGATGTCATGCGTGATAAGAAGAATGCTCATTCCGGTTTCCCTGCGCAGGCTTTGAAGAAGATTCATGATCTGCATCTGAATGGTGACATCCAGCGCTGTCGTTGGTTCGTCTGCGATGAGCAGCCTGGGGCGGCAGGCCAGTGCCATGGATATCATTACACGCTGCCGCTGACCGCCTGACAGCTGGTGAGGAAACTTGCGCATCACTTTATCCGCATTCGGCAGTCCGGTACGCGTGAGAAGATCTACAGCTCTTTTAAACGCTTTATCGCGGCTCAAATGAAGATGGCGGATCATTCCCTCACACAGCTGATTCCCAATGGTGAACACAGGGTTCAGACTGAACATGATATCCTGAAAGATCATGGAAATATCATTTCCACGGATGAGGTCCAGTTCATGTTCGCTGAGTTTGAGCAGATCTTTTCCATCAAAAAGAATTTCACCTGACAGAACAGATGCCTGTCGGGGAAGAAGACCAAGAATGGACATTGCAGTGATGCTTTTCCCGCAGCCGCTTTCACCAACGAGCGACAGGATTTCACCAGGCTGAATGTCAAAGCCAACGCGGTCTGTAACGATGGACTGTGACGGCTTTCTGCCAAAGGCGATAGTCAGATCGCGGATGCTCAACAGTGACGACAAAGAAGTGCCTCCTTCAACGATGCAGCATCAGCTTTCAGTGTTGACTGCATCTGCCCTTTTAGTGTGCCGGAAAGTCATTAAAGCAGTATATTAATCTTTTGTGATTTACGTTATATTATCTGTTTTCAGTTCCTGTTTTCCAAATCTGTCAATTCTCTGACATACTGGTACAAAGCACCGCAGGAATAACTGAAATTGACATTGTTCGGTATTTTAATGGACTGGGCAGTGCTTTGCAATAGTAAAATTGTTTCCATAGAACTGGAGATGCATAAAAAAGCCTGCACCGCATGCGGTGCAGGAAAGAATATGCTTACTGAATATCCCAGTTCTGTACATCAATAAATGTGCCAAAGACATCCGGTTTCACGCCGGTCAGACGGTTGGAAACTGCACCAAGGGTGGAGAGCACCCATCCGGAGATCATAGGAACGTCGTTCTGCATTGCCTGATCAACAATCAGATACTGTTCGGCAATGGCAGCGTTGTCTGTCAGCTTCTGGCTGAGTGCAAGAGCTTCATTGGTTGCGTCGGTTGCATAACCTGTCCAGCTGCCTTCTCCGCCCAGCAGCCAGGCGACGTCGGTATATGGATCGACCGGAGCATACGTGTACTCGACACTCATGATATCGTGCTCACAGTTGCCGGCGATGTTCATCAGCGTGGCAAGGTCTACGGTTCTGATTTCAATCTTGAGGCCGATTTCTTCATACATGGCAGCGAAGTATTCAACAGCGGAAGCCCAAGTGCTTTCGTTGGAGTTCACGTACCAGGTATAGACCGTCTTGGCACCATCGGCAGCAGCTTCATCGACCAGACGTTTGGCTTCTTCAGGATCATAGGCGGTCATACCGAGCGCGTCCGAATAATAAGGAGAGGCAGAAACCAGGAATCCGTCAACCAGTTCGCCATTTCCTTCCAGAAGCGCATCGAACATACTGGTGCGGTCCATGCCAAGCAGGAGGGCACGGCGGATCCGAACATCCGGAACATTGACGGTGTTGATGAAGATGGACTCATTAGTGACCGGTGTGCCGGATACGGCGGTGATGTTGTCAAGAGCGCGGACAGCAGCATAATCTTCGATGGGAATGCTGCCCATGGTCTGCTGGACAAGATCAATTTCACCGCTCTGAAGGCCTGCGAGAAGCTGGGAACCTGAAACCACCTGGAGATTCAGATATTTGATCTTGGGAGCACCAAGGAAATAATCCGGATTGGCTTCATAGTGTACATAGTGGTTAAGATCAGCTTCCGTGATAAAATAGGGACCAGAGATGACGTCAGGCTTGTTGAACCAGCTGAGTGTAAGAAATTCTTCACGAGGAATGCCGGAAAGGACGTGCTTGGGGACTGGCAGCAGATACCGGCCAAAGTTGTTGTTGAATGTATAGAGTGCAGTTTCCCATTTTGTGCGGATGGTAAGGGTCCTGTCATCAATGACCTGAATGCCGTCAATATGCTCTGCACCTGCTTCAATAAAGCCGTCATCGTCAGTGCCGTCGATCATGTACATGGCGAGCGAAACATTGAAACTTGCAGGGTCAGCGCCGAGTATCAGTGTAAATTCAACATCTTCAGCGGTCACAGGTGTTCCGTCGGACCACTTTGCACCATCCTGAAGGGTGACGGTAAAGGTCAGATTGTCTTCAGTTGTGATGGATTTGGCAAGCTGCGGGACAAAATTGAGAGAACTGTCCAACTCCAGCAGCGGCAGGAACGTAAGTGAGCAGGCATATTTGACAACTTCAGTGTTGTCCATAGCCAGCGGGTTCAGGGTGGTCAGGGTGTTGCTGGCACCGATAGTTACAGACTTGTCCTCTGCATGAGCCGTAATGGCCACACTGAGCAGGAGAACAAAAGCAAGCACGAATGTAAGGGTGCGTTTCATACTGCATGCCTCCAAATGAGATATTGTTCCGTATATTCTGCCGGACAATGAAAAAAGGCTTGTATTGAATACGAATAAAGCATCATTGCTAAATGAAAATGTACGGATATCTTCGGAATATATCACTGGGATTTACGTTTGTCAATGGAAAAATATGCGTCTAAATCAGATGAACAGGTTAAAATCCGGACGTTCTCCGGGCGGGGGCAGTGTCAGAACAGCCTCAAGTACTGCACGCTCGCCGACAAAAACCGGAACGGCAACAGTGTCCCTGGTACCATTCGGGCCGATCAGACGCCCGCAGAGCATCAGGCAGGCAGAGTGTTCGGGAAGTGGTACATGTTCAGTATGCAGTCTGTCAAGAAGAGATGCTGCCGGTATCATTTCCCGATACAGTACATTTTCATCAGATACAGACAGATCGGCGTTTGTGTCGAAAAGGCATAATTCTGCCTGATAATCTGTCAGTGTCTCCGGATTGTCAGGCCAGAAGATACGAGAGGAAAACACGAGCTCAGTACCGGCAAACCAGGCACCCTGTATTGGAGCCAGACTAAGGTGACATGGCTGGAATACTGCAGAGAGTATTTCTACTATCTTTGGGTCATCCCATTCCCCGGAGGCACAAAGTGCACCGGTCCCTGTTCCCTGCCTGACCAGTTCCGCATGCAGACGGACGTGAAGCAGATGCAGTTCAGCCAGTCTGGATGGAAGACGTGGAATATCTGAAAAATCATCTGTACCGAAGATTTCCTGCAGAAGAACCTGAGCGGGCAGGTCATAGGGAACAGGACGGGGATGTGCGAGGAGACCACACAACTGCCATGCGGACGCTGCACCGACCGAAATGGGTGCTGGCGGCGTGATAAAGCAGACATTTGGATGAATCTGCCATTCCGGCAGCATTTCCTGCTGCATGAATTTAGAAAAACACAGAGGAATTCCGGCATCTGTAAGTGCATCAAGACATGCTCTGGAAACGGGAACCGTTACATAAGCGGCAGTGGCACCAGTCCGGCGGATCTGTTCTGCAAATTGTGATGGATAAAATACGGTGTCCTCAGGCGGTATGGGCAGAATCGCATTTCCCGGCCGGGGCGCTTTCCCGGTTTTAAGTGTCAGAGTATCGCAATACGAAATAGATGTGGAAGATGTCCCGGTCTGGAATAGCTGAAAGTGGCAATACCCTGTATTGCCATCAGCAGATGGCAGCGTACATGAAATTGTCTGCGTGCCAGAGTTCTGGAAAATCAGATCCTGCTCAAACAGGATATGCTGTGAAGGCAGTGCCAGTGCCTGAAAGCAGAAATTGCCGGGGTGGAAAGCAGATATTTCAAATAAATACTGAAAAGTCGTAATGGCGCGGCGTGTCTGTACCAAATGTATTCTTGCATCTGTCAGCAGTTTCAGTGAGAAAACATCACAGATTCCGGCAGGATGAAGTGGTTCAAAGTGCAGTTCAAGGGAATTCGGCTGATCTGGACTGAGCATATCCGTCAGATTGAACAGAATACCGGATGAAGTCTGTACATCAGTATGTGTTCCTGGAACAGAGCAAAAAGAAAGGAGGTGCTTTTGATTGAGTGACAGTGTTCCTTTGCCGAGAAGAGGAGGAACGGATAACAGAATGCATCTGGCATTGACAGATGTCGGAACTTTACATATGAGTTTTACAGGATCACAAAGGGTGTCTGGCAGAAGAGCAGGCGTATGAAAAGCAGATAAGGAAGCTGCTTCAGTTGCAGGTTCCGGCGTTTCATCCAGCACATCTGTTTCATTCCACAGGCTTGAAAAGGCCATGAGGTCATCTGAACCTGGGAGGATAAAGCCTGAATCCTCTCCGGTATGATCAGCCCATTGCCAGACAGACAGTGGGATTTGGCTGCTCATGAGCGTGAACCGCCTTCATGACGGAGAAAGCGGTCAGTCATGAGCAGAGCACAGATGGTTTTGCCATCTGTAATTTTACCGTTGTCAATCATCTCAAGTGCTTCCGTAAGCGGCATACGGATCAGTCCCAGAAATTCATCTTCATCCGGATGTGTCTGACCCTGTGAAAGGCCGCGTGCCAGATAAATGGAAATACGTTCATTACAGAAGCCCGGCGTGGTATGGATTGCTGTCAGCAGGTGCATTTCTTTTGCCGAAAGACCGGTTTCCTCTTTAAGCTCCCGGGTGGCACAGTCAAATGGGTCTTCTTCCTTTGAGTCGAGCTTTCCTGCCGGTACTTCATAGGTAATCTGATCTATGGCGACGCGGTGCTGGCGGACCAGCAGAATGGTTCCATCGTCAAAACAGGGGACGACAGCAGCAGCACCATTATGCAGAATAATTTCGCGGACGGCTTCCATGCCATTCGGACAGCGAACCATCCAGCGCTGTGCATGCAGAATCTTGCCGTTATAAATATCCTCAGATGAAAACGGGATTTCACGGAGTTCGGAATCAGTCATTGTGCGTGAGGGCAAAAAACAGGTTTTCTGCCCGGCTCCTTTCATCAATTTGTCTGCAATTATACCTTTTTTGAGAATGACTGCAAAGGGTGATTTTAAAGCGGTTGCAGGACCGGCTGTCGAAAAAGACCGGTCCTGAATCTGAATGTAAAGATTTGCTATCTGGGATAATATTAAGGAAATGAAACGTTAAATATAGGAAACAGATGGGAAACATCGCAGTTGACAGAAAAATACCTGCCGCTTTAAAATGACGCAGACATTTAAGCAGCAGGATGATTGCTGCCAAATGAAGGTTATTTTCAGTGGAAACTTGAAATATAATTAATGGATACAGAGGAGGAGCATTTCAGTGAAGAAAAACATATGGTTGCAGATGTTTTGCCTTGTCCTTCTTCTAATGGCGCTTTTGATGACGCCGTGTGGAATGGCTGAGACATACAATGCCCAAATTGTATTCCGGGATGCAGAGGGAAATGAGTATTCCTACTATGATCTGCAGCCAGTGGTCACATCGGCTGGAGATACGGCGTACTGGTTTAATATGTACGCTCTGGATGAACAGACGTATGGGCTGTTGCAGAGTGGCAACAGTGTGATTCGTGCGTACAATGCTGAGACGGGAGAGCAGATTCCGGATACCGTAATTCCTGCAGATTCCGGAATCGGTATCATGTATGAGGGCGAAACTGTTCACAGGAGCGATATATGGAATGAGATGGGACGTTTTGCCGTCCTTTCCAGCTATCAGGATGCGCCCTGGGATCCTGCTGAGATTGATTTTACACTGGGACAGCTTGGATTTGAAGTCCAGCCCTATATAGAGGAGCCGGAACCAACAGAAGTACCGACACCGGAACCAACAGAAGTACCGACACCGGAACCAACAGAAGTACCGACACCGGAACCAACAGAAGTACCGACACCGGAACCAACAGAAGTACCGACACCG
>JAFUHD010000321.1 GCA_017469025.1 Clostridia bacterium | reverse complement strand
TCTGTTCTTTATACCTGAACCTCCGCGGAATTGTACACAATGAATTAATTTGCAATTATTGATGATTTTCTCATGATTTATTTTACACCTTAAAACTCTTATAATACGAGCATTTATACCTGAAAAATCATTGACAAATATACGGGATATTATTTATAATTCGTGTGTGCAGTTGCACACATATAATTTTAACCGAATTAATCCATATTTTTGAGGTGATTTTTCTTGGCAAACAACCATTGGCCCAATGTTCCAATTCCAGAAGGCGCATCAGTATATAAAGATCGGGTTGAGTACACCTTTGGGCAAATTTACAGTGAGGCGCAAAAGCGACTGATACCTAACCGAAAATCAATTGGAACACCTTGTGAAGATGGAAAAATGATGCGTCCAAATCAAACGTATCTCAAACATTTTTCAGATCTTTTTCAAACACATACAGGCATGTCGCCGTTACAAGATCACGTTTCCATCGGTTTGTACGCTGCCATTTCAGTTATTGTCGACAAAAACGGACTGAAATCATGTCTTGAGAAAGTATTCGGTGATAAAAGAACAAAAAGCATTCTGGATTATGCCATGTACGCTATTTCCTGTCATTCAAATGTTAGTGAACACTTCTCAGCAAAAATGGAGCTTAATCAGGTTTTTTCAGACAGGATATACCAGGACTCTTATTGGTCTGCCTTTTTTGACGAGAAGATCACGAAAAAAGAAATTGATCGTTTCAAAGAATTATGGGTGCTTCAATGTGTTGAGAACGGCATCAACATCGGCTATACATCCTGGGATGGTTCGAATAACGATTGTGACAGTAAAGACGTTGAAGATGCAAATCAGGGAAAGGCAAAATCCGGAACAAGCGGCAACATATATGGATACATGTACTGTGTAGCACAGGATGGAACCCCAATAACATATGATGTTCATGACGGCGCAACACCAGATAATGTTGCCATAAAGAAATTAATTCAGTCGCTGAAAAATATAGGTATATCTATTCCTGGAGCGATTATTGACCGCGGATTCGACGATTTGAATTGCCTGAAGGAGCTGCTGACAATCGTAGATGACTATGTTGTCAAATTAAAGGAAAATACGATTGGCTTCAAAAATGCAGTCAAAGCCAAAGGAGACGAAGTTAGAAAATTCAACAGTTCGATGAGAATACCACACGAAAGACTCTTTGGCACTTCAACTAAAAGTGCATTCTTCAATAACAGCGATTCGGAAGAGTGGGTGCACATCTTCTATGATTTTCAAAATGGTGGAGAAAGAGCCTTTACCCTTCTCGATGAAATAGACGGCACAATTGAGGATATTAAGAAAAAGGCCAAAGACTACATAGAATACGAGAAGAAATGGGAGGAAGATAAGGCAAAGAAAAAGGAAGTGAAGGAGAAAAAGCCGTTTTCTGTAAGTATCCCTGCGAAGCTTAAAAACTATCTTACGCTTAAAGGAACAACACCACAGGACATAGAAGTTGTGAAGAATGACGATGCAATCAACCAGGAAATATGGGGAAAGGGACTTTATGCGATAGGAACACATTCAAAAATGACTGCTGAGCAGGCAAACAGTCTTTACAAATTGCGAGATGTGATTGAAAAACTCTTTGATATCATAAAAACGCTTCTCGGATTTAAGCGGATTCGTACGAAATCAGATAAATCAATGCAGAGCCGAATGTTTATCGCATTTATTGCAGCAATTATTTACGCTGGAATTGCCAAAGCTTCAAAGGAAGTGGCTAAAGAGAAGCATTCAACAAGTCCCAAATATGATACTACCGTGACAATTGACCAGTTGCTTTCAGTAGCGATGATTCTTCTTTCAAACGGCACGTATGGTTTACAATACAAATCGATTCCCAGAATTATGCAAATCTTCAAAAAGCTGAATGCTGATAAAGATATTCTGGAGACAGTAATCGAGAAATACAATCTGGAACTTCAGAAAACGAAGAAAAAGCAAGAAAAGAAGAAAAAGGAGAAAAGCAAAGAAGACTCCTCAGATAAATGTGACAGTAAATCAAAAGAATCTGCAGAAAATGCAGTGCCTAACCCGCCTAAACGTCCTCGAGGACGACCACCGAAAAACAAAGAGGAAGTAGAAGAAAAACCCAAAAGGCCCAGAGGAAGACCACCGAAGCCAAGAGATCCAATGGAGGAGCAGAAACCGAAGAGGCCACGTGGAAGACCACCGAAACCAAAGATTATTGAGTTGGATAAACCGAAGCGTCCCCGGGGCAGACCACGAAAAAACATCGCATAGAGCCATATTCAGCTTACTAAAAGATATGAAAAATACAACGAAAATACCGGGAAAATCACCGATAAATGTGTCCAAAAATGCGGAATTTCAGGTTTATACCGATGTGGATTCTGGCTACGGGAAACATCTGGGATGGAGTTGCTCCTTCATATCAGGGTACTTCATTAGCAACAGCGATGATCTCCATGATCATTGTTGGCCTTGTGGAAGAGATGATCTTCAGAGGATTTCTTTTCAGGGCGATGCTTTCAAAGAACAAGGCAGTAGTGGCAATCATTGTTTCTGCCGTGACATTCGGAATCGGTCATATCGTGAATCTCTTTACCGGACAGGGGAGTTTTGAGACAGTGATGCAGATTATTTTCGCCATCAGCTGGGGATTTATCCTGACGATGGTTTGCTATAAGAGTGGCAGCATTATTCCGTGTATCATAGCGCATTCCATGATTGATGCGTTGTCGCTGTTCGGCGCGGATAATGAGCTGGTTGACTGGATATACATCGGTGTAACGATTGTTACAGCAATAGTATACTGTACCTATCTTGGTAAGCTTAAAAGTGACAAAGTTTTGTTGGCAACGAACTGAAAAACAGTTGGAAAAAACGCCGAATTAAAAACTGCCATCTGCCCTTGGAATTCACCTGCTCCTGGCCAATATATTCTGAGGCTTTAGACAGGCTTTGGGGAAAAGTCAGAAGTGCTGAATAACTACCTGAAAATAAAGAACCTATGAATTGTTGGTCTGTATTTTACGTTAAAATGTTACGCTGTGAATCTGGAAGACTCAGTCACACAAGGATGTCAGGAAGGATCTGAACTGAATACTGCCGAACTCAAAGTGGATGTAAAAGCATTGCAGCTTTCAGGAAGGCTATAGAAATAACATGACTCCGATGATTTTGGAAATGAGACTGACAATTAATGACAATCTGAAAAACGGCGGAGATTATAATGGCCAAAGGAGAAGTGTCTATGTTTACGGACAGAGCAGTGATGTGTGCTTGACAATTTGCCGGGGGTGCGCGTATGATGGGCGTCAATCTTCAACAGGGAGGATTATAAAGTTGAACAGTTTTCGCGCTTTTCTGAAACGCAAGGATATTGTCTTTTCCATAAAACGATATGGAATTGATGCACTCGGTGCTATGGCTCAGGGACTCTTCTGTTCACTGCTGATCGGTACGATTATCAGGACAATCGGAGCACAGTCGGGGATCAGTCTTCTGACAGATATAGGAACGTATGCAATGGCGGTATCCGGACCGGCAATGGCGGTGGCCATAGGGTATGCGCTGAAAGCACCGCAGATGGTGTTGTTTTCACTGGCTGCAGTCGGGTGGGCAGCCAATGCTGAAGGTGGTGCCGGCGGTCCTCTGGCAGTTCTGCTGATTGCCATTGTCGCAGGTGAATTCGGAAAAGCAGTCAGTAAGGAAACAAAAGTGGATCTGCTGGTTACACCTGCTGTTACAATTCTGATCGGCGTAGCGCTTGCAAAGCTGATTGCACCACCGATCGGCTCAGCAGCATCTGCATTTGGACTTATGATTGATCAGGCAACAAAACTTCAGCCCTTCTGGATGGGCATCTGTGTATCTGTTCTGGTAGGCATTGCGCTGACGCTGCCTATTTCCTCTGCAGCCATATGTTCGGTTCTGCAGCTGACCGGACTGGCAGGCGGCGCAGCTGTTGCGGGATGCTGCGCACAGATGGTTGGTTTCGCGGTCATGAGTTTCAGGGAAAACCGCTGGGGCGGTCTTGTTTCACAGGGAATTGGTACATCCATGCTTCAGATGCCCAATATCATTCGTAATCCCAGAATCTGGATTCCGCCTATTCTCTGCTCGGCTATTACCGGGCCGATTGCGACATGTCTTTTCCATCTGGAAATGAATGGTGCTCCAATTAACAGCGGGATGGGGACATGCGGTCTTTGTGGACAGATCGGTGTATTGACAGGATGGGTGGCACCGGGTGCGGAAGCTGCTGCCAGAGGGGCTGTGGCAATTACTCCTGCAGTGTTTGACTGGATGGGACTTATTCTGGTGTCTTTTGTGCTCCCTGCAGTACTGTGCCCTGTTTTTGCAGCACTTTGCCGCATACTTGGATGGATTCAAGACGGTGATATGAAACTTGCTTAAAGTCAGATCAAAACAGAGCCGGCATCTGCCGGCTCTGTTTTGATGTTCTGTGCTTTATTTTTGGAAATGCAGGCGATTGCCTGTATCAGCGTGCTGCCCGTCTGTCATTACCGTGCTGCTTATAGTACTGTGCTTTTGCAGCATACATGGCCTGATCAGCTTCTCTGATGAGTTTTTCTATGGTAAATCCCTGATAATCGCATGCATGCGCGAAGCCGCCTGAAATGCTTACGGAACCAATGTTTTTCCCAACCCAGTGCGTTGATTCTTCCTCCAGCCGGGTGAGCAATGCTTCTGCCTGCTGCTTTTCCATATGCGCCAGGACAACAAACTCATCTCCGCCTGTTCTGAAACACTGACCGGCAGTATCAATGACATTTTCTATGCACCTCGCGGCACCGATAATCAGTTCATCGCCCGCCTCATGTCCTATAGAATCGTTGACTGCTTTCAGACCATTGATATCAAAGGTAAAAACGGTCAGATCATCCGGGAGCGGAACAACATCCCGGTATTCTTCCAGTGCTTTCATGTAGGCATGACGGCTGAATGTGCCGGACAGGGCGTCTTTCATCAGCTGTGTTTGCTGTTCCTGTATGTGTGCCTCTGCACTCATCTGGTAGAATTCGGAATAATGGATGAACATCAGTGCGGCACCGATTGTCAGTGCAATGTACGCGGTTCTGTACCTGTCAGCCAATAGTTCCTGAACTGAGATTCCGGTGATAACCAGCAGCAGGACAGCATACAACGAAGCCTGGTTTTGACGCTGGTATGATAAACCATACTGAAAAAATTCAGCTGATGTCAATAAGATGACAAGCAGGTAGACGGCAATATAAACCGAGTATAATGGACCATGGGAATAGTAATGATGACTGTCGATGACAATGGCCCAATGAGTGAAAAATCCGAGTAGCTGAAAAACCGTATTGAAAAGAAGTACGATGGAGAGGAGCTTGCTCAAACGGTTGTTCAGTTTCATCTGGCTTACAAGTGCAGCGCCTGCAAATGGGGTGAGTATATAGTCGATGCATTTTACAATCATCAGTATCCATGATGGATACTGTTCTTTTCCATTGAGCAGAATTCCGCACCATTCTCCAAATGCTGACAATGCAATGATGACATATGTCATGTAAAAACGCCGTTTGTCTTCTTTGGAAATCCATGTGTTTTCCTGAACCAGAATACAAAGAATGCCCAACGTCATCCATGAAAGAACGATCAATATTGTATAATAATTTGTCAAATTCATTCCCACTTTCACGTATTCCTGAGTTTCAGTGATTTCTGACGTATCATGATGGCCTGCCGCAGAAAATCTGAATAATATGAACTTACTGGCAGGTTCCGGTCTTTGAATGTACTGCGGAAATCTTCATATTCACTGCCCGTTGTTTATTCTGAAGATTACTGCATGTTTATTGAAGGGTTGTTCATATCATGAAATTATACGTATTTATTGCTGGAAGTGGGAGTTCCAAATTGTCACATACTGCTGTTATGTGACAAAGAGACACATTTTCCCCTTTGTTGACACCAGACACATCATTTTATGAAAAGCAGTACGCCAGCATGAGCTTTCCGACCAAGGCGTTCTACAAGCTCCTGATGGAAGGGCGCATCTAGCACGGCGGCAACCCTGTGATGCGATGGATGGCGGGCAATGTGGTGGTAGACACAGACCCCGTGGGCAACATTAAATGCTCCAAGGCAAGATCCCCTGAGAAGATTGACAGCATCGTGGCTGTGATCATGGCGCTGGACCGCTGTATCCGACACGAGGGAGAGAACACAGGCAGCGTCCATGATGCCCCGGATCACGGGCAGCTCATGTTTTGACAGAAAAAGCCGCCATTACTGGCGACTCAGCTTATTCAAGGAAAGGGGTTCATTTCGAAGGATGGACATCCAGTTTCGCTTGCCATACAGGAAGCGGACGATGAGAACGATCTTTGCTCCCTCTTCAATGACATAAAAGGCCATGTAATTGTTGGTGACGATCAGTCTGATTCTCCAAGCGGCAAGGACAGGATCGTCGACAGTCTTGAACTTTTCAGGCATGAAAGTAAGGCTGCCGATTGCTTCTTCTACTCTATACCGTATGCGTATGTTGAGGTGATCCGTGAAGCCAAAGGCACAGATAAGATGGAGTCAAAATCCTTTTGCGGGCCAGTGTGGATACAGGCACAGCGTGTCTGGGAGTATTTCAGGGATACCATCATGGCATCATATACCGTCAGAGAACCTGGAAAATCTGGAGTTCATCGGGTGTTCAACTGGCCACCTTGAAATGTTCGAGGAGCTGGCGACCAACTGCATTCTGCACAAGGAATATTCCAGAAAGCAGTACATCGGTATTTACGTTTACAAGGATCATCTGTCCTTTATCAATGGTAGTGCGCAGGGCTTTTTTCTCTTCTCAGAATCGTTCCAGTGATCCGGAAAAAAACGATTTTCCTATCAGTCCAATGAACAAATTTTGGAGGCAGTCTTCTTATCTCGCACAGTATGAGTTAATAGACAGCTACGGCTGTAAGGAAAATGTTGAGGTGCGACGCTGGAAGATGAGTTTGATGGGGAGCCTGTTCGAAAAATAATGTCGGCCGCAGATTTTTCGGACAGTTGTCACAAAATGCTACCCCCCTGAAGTTCAGTACAAGCTATGCTTATTTTTTGAACAACCTCGGGGGAGGTAGGGGGAGTTCATTCGTAATATGTTTGCTTATTTCTGCTTTTTCAGCACTTTCCGGTTTTTTCCTCGTCTAATACAGCGAAAGGAGTTGGTACTGTGCTTCAGGAAAGCGGATTGGACAGCCGGTCACAGTTGAACCGGCTGATGGAACAGTATGGCAGCAGCCTTTTGAGAATGTGTACGCTGTATCTGAAGGATGCAGAACTTGCACGGGACGCTGTGCAGGAGACGTTCATAAAGGCATACCGGCATTTTGAAGATTACCGTGGAGAAAGCTCAGAAAAGACATGGCTGACAAGAATCGCGATCAATGTGAGCCGTGATATGCTGAGAACAGCCTGGTTCAGGCATCGGAGCCGGATAGATATTGAAATGCTGTCTGAAAAGCCTGCTGATTTTGCTTTCCCGGACAACACTGTGCTGAATGAGGTCATGCAGCTGCCTGCAAAATATCGTGAAGTGATTCTGCTCCGGTATTATGAAGGGCTTAAACTCAGGGAGACTGCAAGCGCGCTGGGGATTTCTGAGGGCAAAGTCCGCACACGTCTAGATAAGGCGAATGGGATTCTGCGGGACAGGCTGAAGGAGTGGTATTATGACGAAGAACCATGATTTTAAAGAGCTCGTAGACCGTAACCTTTCCGGGCTCAATTGGAATGAGCAGAACCGCCGAAAGGTGTTTTCTGCCATTAATGAGGAGGAAAGGCCCGTGAAAAAGGTTTCAACGACGTTAATTCTGATTGCAGCTATTCTCTGCATCAGCTTTTCGGCCCTTGCAGCAGGTGTGCTCTTTTCTGAAAAGTATGAGGTCAGAAATGTGGCCAGGAAGGCTATGGAATCCCGTTACGGGATAACGGAAGATCTGCTGGCTCTGTTTACGTCTAAGATAGAAGAACAGGAAAATGGTGCAGTAACAATTGAGTATTCAGCACCGGATGAAGGTTTTCCGGCGGAACGAATGGGCAAATATACCGTTCTCGTAAAAGGAAATGAGGCATCTGTTTCCTGGTCCAATGACGGTATGTCATCTGAAGGTGGGTTAAAGGCGGAGGCGTATGGCAGGGAACAGCTGCAAATGCTTCTGCATGATTATGAGGCAGCCATGCAGGAACTGAGAGAGATGGGGGTCGTCTCTGGAAAGTCAGAAGCTGCACCGAATCCTCGCCTGACCGGCGAAATCATCTGGACGGATGAAGACCAGGCAGAAGCAGACCGTATCATGGAAGAGGAAAAAGCAGCAGAAGAACAGAGACAGGGTGAAATTGCAAACGCAGAAGCGAGTGGTCATTACACTATGCAGGATGCTGTACGGATTTCCCAAAAAGCAATTGCTGAAGCTTACGGGTTAAATCAGGTACAGTTGGATCGCATCACATATGAACCAGACAGCACAGTGATTGTTTATGATGAGGGAATACCGCAGGCGAATTTACTTTTCTGGCTCTGGCAACGCGATGACCAACAGTTTACCGAAAAAGACGGCCAGTATTGGGTGTTGTTTAATATGGACACAGGTCTTGTGGAAAACATTCTTTATGATACCGGACTTGCTGGAAATGGCTGAGGATGCTGCATTAAAGACAGCGCTCTGGTACTTGGCAACGTATGTACTGCACAGAATGTTATCTGACAAATGCTTCAGTGCGCCGGATTGTCTCCTCTTGCGTAAAGAGAGAAACTAGGATTATCAGCCAAAAAGACCATCGGCAGTGCCGATGGTCTTTTTTAAAACAGGGATGTTTAATGGTCAAAGTGTGAGGAGACATCCCGAAGCTTTTCGATGATGGGCAGGTGCTGCGGACAGACGTTTTCGCATTGCCCGCAGGCAATACATTCGTTTGCCCGCCCGAAATGTTCTGTCAGTTTTTCGTAATTGGTGAAGTTGATCGTCCATCCTTTGTGGGCCATATCCTCGCGCATGTCTTCGTTGTAAAGGGAGAAATACTTGGGAATGGCAATGTGCATGGGACAGCCTTCCGTGCAGTAGGAACAGCCGGTACAGGGGACAGCAATCTGACTGTTAATGATTCCGGCGACCCGAAGGGTGAGGGCGATCTCATCATTGGTTAAAGGTTTAAAGTCCTCCATGTAGCTCAGGTTGTCCTGCATCTGCTCGATGGAACTCATGCCTGACAGCACAACCATGACATTATCAAGGCTGGCGGCAAAGCGGACAGCCCATGAGGGAACGGACAAATCAGGTTCATGGCGCTTGAGCAGTTGTTCAGCTTCCGCCGGGACACTGGCCAAAGTCCCGCCTTTGACCGGTTCCATGACGATCACAGGTACATGATGTCTGCAAGCAACCTCATAGACTTCTTTTGAATGAATCCATTCGCTTTCCCAGTCAAGATAGTTGATTTGAAGCTGCACGAATTCCATTTCAGGATGCTTTGTCAGAATTTCATCAAGGAGTGCAGCATTATCGTGATAAGAGAAACCTGCATGTTTTACCAGTCCCTGACGTTTTTTCTCGAGCAGCCAGTTGAAACAGTCAAACTTTTCGTAATGGGGATAGCTCCCTGCTTCAATACCGTGAAGAAGATAGTAATCAAAATATCCGGCACCGGTTTTGCGAAGCTGTTCGTTAAAGATTTCATCCCGTCCTTCAAACGAATTGAAGAATCCGTTATGAAGTTTTGTGGCAAGGTTGAAAGTATCCCGGGGATATCGGTCTACCAGCGCTTCCTTTGCTACGCATTCGCTGGCAAATCCATTGTACATCCACGCAGTATCAAAGTAGGTGAATCCTTTTTCCATGAAAAGGTCAACCATCTTTTTAACTTGTTCCACATCAACCCTTGTTGGATCGTTAGGATCCAGAGTGGGCATGCGCATCAGGCCAAAGCCGAGTTTTTTCATGTTTCTGTCCTCCCTTTAATGACATAGCCGTGTTTTCGACATCATATCAACAGCGTATGTCTTTTTTAATAAACTGGCATGCAGTGCCGGGCTGTCCCTTATGAAAGCAAGACATGCGATATTCTTATTTGTCCGGAAACAGAGCTGGTCTTTATGTCGGTCTGCTTCCGTGATACAGAAAGCCGTTCTCAGAAATGCGGTCATACAGAGCTTCCCCTGCGCCGGAGAATATCTTCTGCATCATCAAGTGTGCGTTCATAACTGCTGATATGTAAAAGACCGTAGCATCCGAATATAAAACCGAACAGAATATATTTTGTTGTGTGCTTTGAGATGGTGAGATATTCTTTTTGGGCTTTGCGGAATCCCCAGTACCGCATATATGCAATGCCTATTGCTCCTGACTTGAAACAAATGTTTCCTTTGGATAAAAAGATACACATTCAGTATATCTCAAAATGTGACAGATAGCAACGAGTACATTTTGAACAGAGCTTGTGACAAAACGGAGGGATATTTTATTGCAGATGTGTTTTCATGGGTGTAAAATCCTAAAATCTTAAAGGTTCATTTAAGGAAACGTCTCTATACTTGCAGCATCGAACGGAAACAATGGTGTTTTTGCTTCGATGATCATGAAATTTCAGTAAAGGAGAAATCTGTTATGAAACATTTTCTTGTGTTAACTCTGACTGTATTATTCCTTTTTTCATCAGTGAATGCCTTTGCCCAGGGACCGGGAGGCAATCCTCCTGGAGATCCGCCTGCCGGCGGCATGGGCGGTGGTCCCGGCGGGAATCCGCCTGACGGTCAGCCGGGCGGCGGTGGATTCGGCGGCCCTGGCGGCAGCAGCGCGGACATCGATTATACAGCCGGAACGGAGATTACAGCAGCTGATACCCGTGAAAATGAGATATATGCATCTGATACCGCTGACGAAAGCGCTCTGATCGTCAATACAGCCGATGCTGTTACGATTAAGAATCCGACAGTCACCAAGACTGGGGATTCAGACGGTGGAGACAATTGCAACTTTTATGGTCTTAATGCGGCACTTCTGGTGATGGGCGGCTCTGTCACAACCATTGAAGGCGGTGTAATCACGTCGGACGCAGATGGTGCAAACGGTGTTTTCAGCTATGGCGGGAATGGCGGCCAGAATGGTGCGGCAGGTGACGGGACCACAGTAATTATCTCAGATACTGTCATTACCACGACGGGGGACGGATCGGGCGGCATCATGACGACGGGTGGCGGCATTACACAGGCATCCAATCTGACAGTCGAAACCAGCGGACGGTCATCTGCTGCGATCCGGACGGATCGCGGAGGCGGAACGGTCACTGTGGATGGCGGTACATATACGACTAACGGTCTTGGCTCTCCTGCCATCTATTCCACTGCAGATATTACAGTGAGCAATGCAACCCTGGTATCAAACCTGTCCGAGGGCGTCTGCATTGAAGGAAAGAATACCATTACACTGAACAACTGCGTAATGACAGCGAACAATACGAAGTGCAATGGAAATGCCACTTTCTTTGATACGATCATGATCTATCAGTCCATGAGCGGTGACGCAGACAGCGGTACATCTGCATTCACTATGAATGGCGGAAAGCTGGTCAGCAGGAGTGGACATATGTTCCATGTGACCAATACCCATGCCGTCATTACACTGTCAGGTGCAGAACTGGTTAACGAAGATGCAGCCGGAATCCTCCTGTCCGTGTGCGACGATGGATGGAATGGCGCAGACAATATCGCAGATCTTAATGCCATAGGACAGAATCTTAATGGAACCATTCTTGTAGGAGAGAATTCAACGCTGAATCTGACACTGAGTGAAGGTTCCTCTTTTGAAGGAACAGTCTCCGGTGAAATTGTAAATGCCAAGGGCAATACGGTTTCAACTGTCGTTGGAACAGTCAATGTTACGCTGGATGCCGACAGTACATGGACGCTGACAGCGGATACCTATGTCACATCTTTTATCGGGGACATCAGCAACGTGAACACAAACGGATACACCCTTTATGTGAATGGAGATGCAGTTAAGTAATCTGTTTCCTGATGGATTACACAAAGCCAGTCACGAAAAGGAATCAGGCCTGGACAAGATCCGGGCCTTTTTTGTTTGTCAGGCCTTTTTGATAGTCCGGTGGCAGGCGGGAAAAAGATACTTTTCAGTTTGCGTCAGGCAGGTGCAGAAGACACTTCCTGCCTGATCAATTGCTAAATACGTTCTTCAGGACTGGTGCTGCTTTTCGTGCTGAAATGCAGGATGACTGGATGCGTTCCGCTGCCAAATGATGAGGTCCTCGTGTTCATGAAGGTTTCAAAAAATAATGATGGACACATGCTTGTTATGGTAGCCAGGCTGTAGATAGTCACAGCCAAACCGGCCCATGTCCATGACAATAACCAAGCCGATGTTTAAGGCCTCCACCTCTGTCATCATGGCTCCGAAGCCGAGCTGGTCAAAGTTGGTGTCGGTATAAGCCGGATATTGGGGAATTACAGTAAGTGCGCCAGTTCGGTTTGCGATAGACAGCGAGAAACAGACTCGCCTGGCAAAGCCTAGCCAGCAGCCAGTATCGGCGCGTTGGATTCCACCCGCAAGGGACTGACAAATCGAGTTTAAATCGGGATTTAAAGCAAACGCGTCGGGAGCAAGAGAGCCGCAATACTATCCTTAACTTTCGAAGGTGTGTGTGAAGCGATTGATCCTCGTTAATACGAGATGCGGAAGCCGATGTCTTTTACTGGACAGCAGGCAGCATGAAGCGACCGTATAAGCAGCCATACAAGAGATGGAACACTGCGAAGGCAAGATTGCGGAGATTCCGCCGGGGTCTGAGAGCGTGGCGAGCTTGCATAGGAAATCGCAGATACCTGGGAGATCCACCTGCTCCCAAACAGGGAAGGAAGCGTACAAGCCGTAGAAAAGTGAGGCGCTTCCGCATGCAGGCTGGAAGTCGGATGACCCCGTAGTAGTGATGAAGCGAGTAATGATCGTGGAGCAAAGGGGGGAACGAAAGGTCCGTCTATCAAAGGGAAACATTTGGAAACACAAGAGGATACGAACAGATGTCAACAATAACGGAGATAGTAAGTTCAGCGTCAAAG
>JAFUHD010000320.1 GCA_017469025.1 Clostridia bacterium | reverse complement strand
TTCACCTGTTCCCTGCAGCGCCAGACCGATTCAGTTTGATACCGGGCTTTGTATTGGCTGTAACCGCTGTGTCAATATTTGTCAGGTTGACATCATGATTCCCAATCCGGAGAAAGGCCGGCCGCCTGTTGTTCTGTATCCCGGCGAATGCTACTACTGCGGCTGCTGTGTGATGGTGTGCCCCAAGGAGAATGCCATTCGTCTTGAGCATCCCATTATGAATCAGGCACGGTTCGTACCTGTTCACCAGCCTCAAAAAGCATAAACAACCGTCTTCATTGGTTATTAAGCAGGTGATTTATCATGGGAAAAAAGTTCAGATTTGACCGGTATCTTCCCTGGGCCCTTCTTTGTTTCTCCATTCTCTTTTCCGTTATTCTCTACGCACGCTATGGGCAAAATACGCTCGATGCAGATCAGTCTTCTGAATTCGTTCTCGCAGATCAGTTAAACCACGAACACGCACTTATCAGCCGGAACTGGTATTATTCTACCGAGCTTCGCACGGTCAGCCCTGTAATAATCTATCAGCTTGCCCTCTCTCTTTTCAGTTCATGGCATGCCGCACGCACTTTTTCTGTCTTTATTCTCTCGGTTCTGTGTGCTGCAGCTTTTCTGTATGCAGCAAAGAAAGCCGGATACGGTACAGAAGCAGTCTACTGTTCTGCATGTTTTATTCTGCCGTTTTCCAAAACACAGTCTTTTTTGTTTGCATGGGGCTGTTTTTATTCCATGTATTTTATTCTGGGCTGCATACTGTTCGGTCTGATAGTCTCTTTTCAGGAAGCACATCATCGAATCCTGCATCTGGTTACACTTTCTGTCCTCAGCATCTGGGCAGGCACGGCAGGGATTCGGATGTTTATGATCATCAGCATTCCTATGGTTCTTTCATGTTTCTTCGAATGGGTCCACAGTTTCAGGAATACAAAAGTTCAATCCATGGGAGATATTAAATGGCATTCCATCGCATCTGCCATCTGTTTGCTTTCCTGCTGTATCGGATATCTGATCAACATTTTTCTGTTCAGCCCCATATACTCATTCAGAAAATACGACACCTTGTTCACAGGCTCCTTTTCCATCTATGATCTCCTGGACCGTTTTGACGCGCTTCTACATTACTTTGGCTATGCCGCTGATGTACCCGTCCTCTCCCTTCACGGCGGAATCAGTTTCTGCCTGATCTGCCTGTCTTTTCTCGTTCTCATTGCGCCTGTTTCTGTTTTAAAAAAAGACGGACCAGCCCCCCGTCGGCGAATCGTCAATACCTTCGCTATAAGCGCTGTCCTTTTTGTGTGGCTGATTGACAGTATGACATCAGGGTATATAGCAGCACCTACATCTGTCGGTTACTACATCATGGGGCTCTTTTTTGCGCTGTTTTCCGTGTTTGTTTTTATCCGCCAGACCTTTGGCACAACAAAATGGCAATCTCTTTTTTCTCTTCTGCTGGTTCTGGTCTTTTATGGAAACACCATTTCATTTATCCAAAGAAACGTTCCTTTGCACGAAAAACAGCAGTCAACCGCTGCAGCCTGGCTGCTTAAAAACGGCTATACCCATGGATATGCCACTTTCTGGAATGGAAATCTACTCACAGAATATAGTAATGGCGCTATTGATGTAATATTGTATGACACCTGGCGAAGCCGTGAACCTTACGAATGGCTTCAATCTGCTGCACATCTTGAAGCGCTCCCAGAAGGGCCGGTCTTCCTGTACACCGATACTGAAGAAATGGAATTAGACCCTTCTCCATGCCTGTCCAGCGGCCAGCTCATTTATGAAGAAAATTCAGTTCGAATCTATCTTTTTCAGGATGCACAAACCGTACATTCCACGCAGTTAAATCAGTATCTTTAATGATTGGAAGACGTTTGGAGACAGACCGGCACTGGTTTGTCAAACACAGTGCCGGAGGCCAAAGTATGCCACCAAAGAGGAGGTGTCTGATATTTCCAGACTATTTGATGAAACACGTCTGACGCCCCTCCGTGTTTTCATTTATGGACTCATTATTGCCTTTCTGGCATTATCGCCCGCCATTCTGCCATACGGTGGTGCCTATATTACCCGCGGAGACTATATTGAACAACAGCTTCCGTTTCTGACAGAAACCCAGCGGATTCTCAGAAACGGGTTTGATGCATATTCGTTTAACACTTTTCTTGGCGCACCTGCTGTCGGAAGTTACGCGTTCTATACCTTAGGCAGCCCGTTTGTCTGGCCGCTTGCCCTGCTGCCAAAGGCATTTCTCCCGTACGGTATTTCCATGATGGCAGTACTGAAACATGCCGTCTGTATGCTCACCGCTTTCCTGTATTTCCGTAAAATGATTTCAAAAAATGCGCTTGCATTTCTGGGCTCTGTCCTGTATACATTTTCATCTTTTACCATTGTGAATACCCAGTTTTACCATTTTACAGAAGTGATCGCTTTCTTCCCTCTGATTCTGCTTGGCTTTGAACAGATCATGATCGGCGATTCTTCGCATCCGGGTCTCCTTTCGCTGTTCTGCGGTCTTAATACCCTGACAAATTATTATTTCATGTTTGGCAGTGCACTTCTGACTGCCTTTTACATTGCTTTCCGGTTTTTTTCACCAGCCTGGAAACACCCCCGGCGTTTTCAGCGCCTCATGACTGCAGTTTTTGAAAGCATTATTGGCTGTATGCTGGCCGGGATTCTTCTGTGTCCTGCCATGCTGTATATGCTTCAGATTACCCGCACAGGCAGCGGAGCGAACCTCCTGAAGCCGTATTCCCTGCCGGATATACTGGAACGTCTCCGTGTCCTGATCATGCCGATTGAAAGCAATGTAGTCCATGCATATTACGGGGATGCCTCATCCTGGACTTCTACTGCCGCATGGCTTCCACTCTTTGGTTTTACCGGCACGTTCTGTCTACTTACCCATCGCTTTTCCCGTGAAATCAGATGGCTCAAGCTTCTGATTCTGACACTGCTGATTATTTCATTTGTCCCTGTTCTTTGCGGGCTGTTCGCTATGGAAAGCAATACCACTTATACCCGCTGGTGGTATGGTCTCGTCCTCATGATGGCTCTTGCCACTATTTCTGTTCTTGATGCAACCGGGGCTGCTTTATCTGACAATACCCGTTCCCTGCTTATCCGTTCATTTTATATTTGTACTGCCGTTGCCGCCTTATTAACCCTTCCATTTTTAATTCCGGAGAAAGTCCTTTTACAAGACAGCTGTTCCGCATTGACAGCCATAAAAAAAGTACTGCTCAACCGGAAAAACGGTGCACATGCTTCAACGCCATTTATTCTTTTTTCGCTGATTACAGCCTCTGTGAGCGGCATTCTCTTTCTGATCTGCATTTTAAAACGAAATCCATCCATCTCACATACTGCGCTCGCGGGTCTGAGCATTTTGATCGCAGTCATTTCATATGCAGGATACATTAGAATCGGTGATACCTTTCTCAAATCTGGCGGTGAGCATCCTGCGCGCGGTATTTACGAACTGACCGAAATAGCTGAGCCATCCCTTTCAGCGCTTGCGCTGAACGAACCACAGGATTACACCCGGATTGATTACGGACTAAAACTGAGAAATTACGGTCTGCTGAGAGGCAGTTCCTCTCTTACCATTTTCCATTCTCTCCGCCAGTCCATTACCGGCCGTTTTATCTCCATGGCCGGCTTTGGTTATGATGAATCTACCACCATACATTCTCCAGAGACGGATACTGCGCTCTACACTTTTTTAAGTGTAAGCGAATACCACCATACCGATAACCATGACTCAGTCCCCGAAGAATTTGTTTATACCCGTAAGGAAAATGGTTTCGATGTATATGCAAATTCATATCAGCTGCCAATGGGATTCCTTCAGACCGTATGTACCGGAACGCATGAACAGCCCATGAATGCAGAAACCATTGGACAGACGCTTCTGGCTGCTGTCGCACTGGATGAGCCCTGGCTCTCTAAGGCCAGAGAAACGCTCTATTCTCTGGATGTCCATCATATTCCTGACTGGAAAGAAAGCTTTCAGAATCTGAAAGAACACGCCTGTGATTCGTTTGAAACAGATGCACACGGTTTCACTGCACATATCCGGACTGATCAGGCTGGATATCTCATATTTACCATTCCATTTGACAAAGGCTTTTCTGCCAGCATTGACGGCATCCATACAGAAATCATTCCCTGTGACGTTTCCTTCATGTCCGTTTACCTTCCTGCCGGTGATCATACGGTCCGTTTTGATTATCATACACGCGGCCTGGCGCTGGGTATACTTATGTCCCTCACCTCACTGCTGATACTCTTGACCTACATTTCCATAAGAAAACGTTCAAACAAGTCAAAGGCTGCATTCCACTCGTGATGCAGCCCTTATTTATTATGCAGTGCATTACCATAAAATTGTTAAAATTTCCTTATTTCAACCGAATTTTCGTTGCACATTCAGCTGATATTCTGTATAATGCTAATGGGGTTAAAGTTGATGTGTATACCGTATACTGTTTGCAAAAAGAAAATCAACAGAGAAAGGAAGATCACTATGAAAAAATTTCTGTCCCTTCTAATCGCAGTTATGATGCTTATCGTACCCGTGATCAGTTTTGCTGAACAGGCCACTGACACAACCGTGACCGTCAGTGTAAACAGCGAAGCAATTACTGCACTAGCCGGCAATGATGCTGCACTGTATGCTGCTATCATCGAGCAGGCCTCTCTGGTGCTCCATGCACAGAATAACCAGTTCCGGGCAATGCTCGGTCTTGGTGAATACACCGTTGCAGATCTTGTTCTCGAGCTTGCAGAACAGGGCATCATAATCGGCAGCAATCTTATTGACAATAACGCCATTCTGCTCAGTTATGAAGATCTTCAGGCCCTCATGCCCGCTACAACTCCTTCCGAAGAAGATTCTGCCTCCGCCGGTTTCAACATCAATTTTGATCACACCATGGAAGTCATTCAGGAAAACATGAAAGTAGACATGAAGACATTTGACTCCTGGGACCTTGATTCAGATCCTGCAACAACAGCTCTTATATTCAGCATTACCCCTGAAAACTTCCTGAAAATCTTTGATGCAACTTTTGAAGATATCCAAAAAAGCGGTGCTGCGGATCAGATTCTCTCCCTTGCGGGCCAAGGTGGAGATTTTGATGCAGCAGCTGCCTCTTCCAAAGAAGAACTTTCCAAAGTCTTGCCTGAAAGCGGAGACTTCCTGACCGTTACTGTCGGGCTCAATGACAACAGTGATCCAGTCTGCTTTATGGCGGACATATATTACCGCGAGAATGTTATTGTCGACGTGACATTCAACGACACCACCAATGATGCAGGTGAAGTAACATCAACCGACATCCAGTACATCTATGCAAACAAAAACAAGGAGCTTGCCGCAGACTTGTATCGCACCACTACCGATACCGCTCAGATGTGGAATGGAACCCTGGTTGAATATGTAGAAGGTGAAGACATCAGCTCCTACTATGGTCTCAATCTTGATATCAGCGAAAATGCTTTCTATGCACAGTTGGACTTTGGAACTTATACTGCAGGTGCTGAAGAACCCGAAATTGTTATGATTGCTTCACTGAATATTGCCGACACTTCATCGGATGCTATTTCAGGCGGCTCGTTTGATTTTACCGTCAGCATGATTGAAGAGGATGACTTTGCACCGCTCTTCTCCATCAATGGAACTGCAGAGACAGAGGGGATCAACAGCAAATGCAAGGTTGCTCTCTATCTGGGTGGATTTGAAGAGGAAATCGGCTCTCTCAGCATTTCTACTGCTGCCGGCACCGTTCTTGATTCCATCGCCAACAAGAATCTGATCAATTTTAAAGATCTGAATGAAGAAACTCTGCAGGATCTTGGAAATCTGATTGTAAATCATTTGTCGGGACTGCTTGGTGCCCCTGCCGGTGCGTCTGAGTAAGTGACTATTCTTTGGAGAAAACAGCATATACGTATGTGCTGTTTTCTCCATTTCTGTCCCATTCCCTTTACACTTTAATCAGTTTGGTGTAAAATTCTAAACAGATATTCTTTGAAATATCAATCTTAAAGGAGCGTGAATCCTATGGACCATCTGATTCCCACCCTCGTTCTGCCGGGCGAAGAAGAGAAGGAAGCGCCCGTAGCGGCTACTGAACCTGTCATCCCTGAGGTAGAAATCCCTGCTGGCGGAGAGGCCGTAGCTGCTGCTGTTCAGGAAGTTGAGTCAGCCGTTCAGTCCGAAGTCCAGGTAGCAAAGCCAAAGATTGAAGCTGTAGATGCTGAAGAAGATTCCCTGAATTTCAATAACCTTTCTGCTGACGAACAGGCTGCCATCCTTGCTTTTGTAGAGCGTATTGATATCACGGACAGCGAGACTGTTCTCAAATACGGCAATGCCGCCCAGAACAAGATTTCCCAATTCTCAGACCGGATTCTTGCAGATGTCAAAACCAAAGATACCGGTGCAATCTCCGATATGCTTTCCCGCCTCGTCACCGAGCTGAAGGGCTTTGATCCGGATGCCGAAAAGAAGGGTGGAGGACTCTTTGGTCTGTTCAAGAAAGCAACCTCTGATCTTACCCAGATGAAGGCCAAATTCGAGAAGATCGAGGTCAACATTACTGAGATCATCAATACCCTGCAGCAGCATCAGAAGCAGCTGATTTCCGATTCTCAGATGCTGGACGGCCTGTATGCCGAGAATGAGCAGTACTACCATGAACTGACGCTGTACATCATTGCCGGCGAGCTCAAGCTTAAGAAGCTTCGCGAAGAAGACCTTCCGCCGCTTCTTGCAAAAGCACAGGAAACCGCAGATCCCGGCGATGCCCAGGCTGCCAATGACTTTGCACAGCTCATTGACCGCTTCGAGAAACGCGTTCACGATCTCAAGCTTACCCGCATGGTTTCTGTTCAGATGGGTCCCCAGATCCGTCTTATGCAGACCAATGACAATGTACTTGCCGAGCGTATTCAGTCTACCATTGCCAATACGATTCCGCTCTGGAAGTCCCAGATGGTTATCGCCCTTGGCATGCAGCACGCAGAGGAAGCACTCCATGCGCAGAAAGCTGTCACCGACATGACCAATGAGTTGCTGAAGAGCAATGCTGAAAAGCTCAAGACCGGCACCATCGAAACTGCACGCGAAGCGGAGCGTGGAATCATCGACATGGATACCATCCGTGTTGCAAATACCAGCCTGATCGAGACCCTCACCGAAGTTCAGAAGATTCAGCGTGAAGGCGCTCAGAAACGTGCTGAGGCTTCCGTCGAACTTGGACGTCTTGAAAAAGAACTCCGCGACAAGATCCTCGAGATCAACCAGTAACCAGCCCAAAAAAGTTCCCTCTCTGAGGGAACTTTTTTATTCCAGATTATCAAGTGCCTCCGAATAGAAATCACTGTCCGGTAAGAACAATCCAGCCTGTTGATCTTCCCATGATGCATCATCTGCCTCATTCTCAGCCGTGAGGAAGGAATAGTACATTGCTTTTTCTGCAATCTTCTTCATAACCAGCCAATAGTTTTTTTCGTGTCTGGTCTTCGATGTGTTAATAATCGCGGGATACTCGGAAGGTTCCATCATCCAGTCCGGCAGCAGTTGTCCTTCATCTATACACTGCCGGATTTCAAGGATCTGTGTTCCGCTTGCACCAGCAGCAATCTGATCATCCAGTACCTGAACAGCTAGCGTTTCGTATTTGTCATGAATATAGGTTTTTTCATCAAGCAGATACCGCAAATCAGTAACCTGTGCTGTTGTTCTCTCGGTCAGGTACGAAGGCAGATCGCCAGATCCTTTAACATAAATATAGTAGAGCGCTGCCAGCGGTTTGTTACTGCTTCTTCTCAGAATCCTGCCCAGCCGTTGAATCCGCTGCCTGACTGTCGATGTACTTGCCAAAACCAAACCAATGGATGCATCGGGTACATCCAGACCTTCATCCAGTGCACGGCAACTGATAAGAATCCTTATTTCATTTTCTTTAAATGCCCTGAGAATCCGCTTTCTTTCCTCTTTGTCTATCTTTGAATGATACCGGTTTACCGTATTGCCAAAGCTTTTTCTAAATTCATAATATACCTTTTCTGCCTGGTCAATACGTTCACAAAACACTAAAATACGTTCTTTCTGGGGCAGTCTTTTACTCAGGTCAATCGCACACTGAATACGCGCTTTGGCTGTTCTTGTAATGCCTGACCTCATAAAAACAAACCGCATATACTGATCTGCCGTTTCCCAGCCTTTGTCTTTCTGATCTATCAGACGATACAAAAACTGTTGTATTCTGGCTAATTCCATTTCTTTCAGCTCTGGATACTGTTTCAGCAGTTCCATCCACGAATTATAGATTTTCCGGGACAGATCCTGATATCTTGCATTCTCCTCTGCTGTAAAAGATACTGCAATCTGAAGCAGTGCAAATGGCGTAATCCGTTTATCTCTAAGCGCCTCTTTAAAGCTGTATTCAAATATTTGTGGTCCAAGCGCCGGCACCAGCACTGATTCATAGTTGTTATTCTGCGGTGTTGCAGAAAGTCCCATTGTGTAAAGAGATTCGTTGCGGTCATGCAGCACATTTATAAAATCAAATATTTTTCTGTTTTCAGAACTGGTATAATGATGACACTCATCCGCAATCAGGAGCACACGCTTTCCCTGTTTAATTGCCTGATGAGCATGCCGGGCAAGTGCATATCTTGCAGAATTTATAACATATATCATAAAACGGCAGTCTGATCTGCTCTTCTGCGCACCGTAAAAAAATCCAAGACTGCCTGGACCATGTGTAAGTTGTGGAAACCACTCTCTGAGTACGCTTCCCCACTGACTGGCAAGCGGGATTGTCGGCACAACAATCAGCACCTGAAGAGGAACCGTCTCATATGGCTTCGGTTCATCCCCCAGCGTACTCAGCATTTTGAAAACTTTCTGAATTCCGGCCATTGCAAATACCGTCTTTCCTGCGCCGGTTATAACATTGATAATCCCGGTATGTCCGTTGTTCTCCCAGGCTTTCAGGCAATCCATTTGCCATTCATATAGTTCAATGTCCATTTTAAACCGCCAATTACCTTTTTAAGCATATTACCATAAAATGGTTGTATTTGGAATCATATTAAAGTAAAATATGACTGTTCATTTTATCAGTTTAGGAGATACACATATGGACTACGAAATATTACTTAAACAAATCCAGGAACTTACCAAAAAGACGAAAGATCTGCAGGATGCGCAGAAAAAGTATTTTACCGCCATCAACAAAGACAGTGAAAACGGCGATCTCAAACAGCTTGCCAAGGATCTCGCCTTTTACTCTGACAAACTTTCTTCGCTTTCTGAAACCAATGCTGCCCTGCAGGAACTGGTCAGTTCTTTTGACGTTGAAGCGTATCTGCGCGACGGCGACTTTACCACTCAGATGCTCGACTACTGCCAGCAGACGGGTGTTGACATTATCGGTACTGCCCCCAACTTTGAAATGTTCCCTTTCAAGGTCAAAATTTCTTCTGCGGACAGATCCCTTACGGTGAATAACAAAAAATCCAATTGCGTTCGTCCTCGCAAATTTGTAGATGATGTAAACAAAGCTCAGAGCAAGATGAGCAAATCCAATTTCAATGCAGATAAATTTGCAAACGAGCTTGCTCAGGCTTATGACATGTATTTACTCAAGAAAGGCAAAAAGCAGGGTGTTGATGCGCCTATCAAGGATATCTATAATCTTCTGACTCCCACTTCGAAGATTCGCAGCTTCTATGATGTCAATAGTTTTGCCTATGATCTTTCCCGTTTCGTTGAAGTTAACAAGCGGAATTCCATTACACTTTCCGATGGGCGTAAGGTTCAGATCGGAACCAGTCATGAAAAGAAGGTCGGCTACCGTATTCTTCCGGACGGAAAGGAAGAATACCTGTTCCAGATTCGTTTCTACACCGAAGAATAAACCACTGCCAGTTGGACATTCCTTTAAAGGAATGTCCCTCTACATTTTTCTCAATCAGGGAGTTTCCTTATGGATATTGAACAGACATATCAAAGTAACATCCAGGCTCTTTTATCCGGAAATGCTCCCGACAGCAACCTCTGCAGTGAACTAAGCTGCGGTCTCGGTTTTCTGTCGGACTTCTGGATAAATCACTATCTGGATCAGTATATTCCGGCTGGAGGCAGCAAGCTGAAATTTGTCACCGGAAAGTCCGGCTGCGGCAAAACCTTTTTCCTTCGTGTTTTTGAAGAAGCCGCCCTGAATAGGAACTACATAGTTGCCGCTTTCTCAGCTTCCAATGTCTGGCTGCATGATTTTTCGATCATCTACCTTGAAGTCCTCCGTCAATGTGACCTTATGAACATTCTTCAAGGTTGTGCCAATTCCATCATTCGCAACATGGGCTATGACCCCGCAGAGATTCCAGAAGGAATGACCTTTATTGATTATCTTTCTGAACAAAGCGGTGCCGATGCGCTTACCCGGCGTGAAATTCGTTTGCAGCTCAAAAAGATGTTCATGGACAATCCTCTTCTGGATAACAATTTTGCGCTTTCCTGTACACTCCTCACGGGAGGTATTCTTGGTCATCCCACACTGGAAGATGCCAATCGTGATCTTCTTTTGGGGTATCTGCATGGTGAACCGGGCATAAAGAATACACTTCTTCGTTCTCTTGGCCTTGCTCCGGAAAAGCTCAGCAAGTATAATGCACGCCATATGTTTCGTTCTCTTTCCGAAGTAATCCGCCTTAGCGGCTACTCAGGACTGCTGATCACCATTGATCATCTGGATGTCCTGCTGAACAGCTCTGGAATGCAGGAACTGCATTATACACCAAGCCGTCGTATGGACACCTATGAAAGCATACGCCAGCTGATTGATGAAATTGACACCATGCATAATATCATGTTTGTCTTTGCATTTGATAAAGAACTGCTGCATCATGATAAATATGGTTTTCAGTGCTATTCTGCCCTCATGATGAGAATCCAGAACGAGATTATTTCTGAGCGCTTCAATTGTTTTGCTGACATTGCTGATCTGGATGATCTGGCAAAGCAGAAATATACCGCGCCGGTAATCGTAGAAATGGCGGACAAACTGGCTGATTTCCTTGAGGCTGCCGGTGAAAAAGCCCACCGTCTTAATGAAACAGACGCGGAGCGTCTCATCTATCAGGCTAACTATGGCACTGTCGGTCTTCCCAGACTCGTAAACCGTTCAGTCATCGAGGGCGTCCAGGAAGGCTTTGATCTTGACCAGGGGGTAGATGACAATGTCTGATATGAACGCCATGCGCATTATCGAAGCGCTCCGGTCCGGTATTCCATCCAGAGCCGTCGGTAAATATTTTTCCGAAGCACGGCCAGGTATCATCCGGCTTGTTTCTGAAAAAATGGACTCGATTGTAAACACCGGCATTTCCACTTCTTATCTCTACACCGGCAAATATGGTGAAGGAAAGACGCATTTGCTGAATACTGCCATGACTATGGCACAGGAAAACAATATGGTCGTTTCCTTTATTTCTGTCAGCAAAGAAGCTCCCCTTGACAAGCTGTTCGTAATCTATCGAAACATCGTCCATAATACCTATCTTCCCAAACATGAACAGCCCGGTTTTCTGAACGCTCTGTGGGACATCGGCAAAAACAGTCCTATTGCCAGCGAATTGCTGGTTTATACCGCCAAAGAGCTCGAAACAGACAAGCTGTATTATCTTCTTAAATCTTTTCTGGGCTCAGATGACCAGGATGAACGCTTCCGCCTTCTCGCAGACCTTGAAGGCGATTTCATCAGCAATAATGATCTCAAGCGAATTTACAAACGCATTACCGGAAATACTGCAAAATACAACATTCCGTTCAGTAAAACAAAACACAGCATGGATTACTTCTGTTTCCTGAGTCACCTCTTCTCTGCCATGGGTTACAGTGGATGGGTAATTCTGATCGATGAGGTCGAACTGCTCGGACGTCTCGGGAAAAAGGCCAGGCAGAATTCTTACCGGAGCATGTACCGGTTCCTTCAGCCCAAGAGTACGCTCAAATCCACGCTGACCATGTTTGCCGTAAGTTCCATGTATGATGAAGAAGTCATTCAGGGTAAGCATGAATATGAAAACCTGGAGCTGTTCTTTCCAAACGATCCAGGGCCCGGTAAAACCGTTCTGGATGCAATCAGCGATGCAAAGCAGCTGAATCCTCTGACCCGCGACGAAATCACACAGGTTATCTCCCGAATCATGGATTTCCATGGGGCGGCATACGACTGGACACCAGATATCGAACTCGGCACACTTGTCCAGATGGCTGAAGAAGGCGGCAGTCTGCTTCGTACCAAGCTGCGCAGCGCAATAGAGTATCTGGACCAGAAATACCAGTATGGGAATGGCGGAAATGTCACTGTCGGTGAACTCACACAGGAAGATCTTTCCCATGAGGAAATTGAAACCGATGATGAAACGCCCTCTCTTGATAATCTGATGGATGATTCCATGTAAATGCACAAACAAGGGACCCGCCGCATTTGCGGCAGGTCCCTGCTTTATTGCTGATTAATACTCGGAAATAATCTCCGTCCATACCTGGTCATACTTCTTGGTATCTTCTCCCAGATATTTAAATACCTGGCATTTATCCAGCACTTCCTGAGGCGGGTTATTCACCGGTGATGCGTTATATTCATCCGCACCAATGATTTCGATTGCTGCAGTATTGGGAATCGCATAGCCAACATAATTATAATTCATGGCTGCTATATCTCCACGGCACAGAAAATCAATAAACTTTTCAGCCCCGGCTACATTCTTTGCATTGGACGGAATGCAGATCGCATCAAAGAAGATATTGCTTCCCTCTTCTGGTACTACATAATCAAGTTCATCCGATTCATCCATGCAGAATGTTGCGTCGCCGCTCCATACCATGGCAACAGATGCTTCTCCGCCGATCATTTTGTCCTTGACTTCATCGACAACATAGGCCAGAACCATAGGCTTCTGCTTAATCAAAAGCTGCTTTGCCGCTTCAAGCGCCTCATCATCTGTTGAATTCAGATCATATCCACACATTACAAGTGCAATGCCAATGGTGTCCCGCGGAGAATTCAGCATCAGCATATCCATATTGTAAGTATCATCCATCATCGTATCCCAGCTGTGCGGCACTTCTTTGACCATTCCAGTGTTGTAGAGAATGCCCATCGTTCCCCAGGTATACGGCACGGAATAACGGGATTCCGGATCATACGACTCATTCATGAATCTGGAATCAATGTTGACAATATTCGGAATATTCTCCCAGTTGATTTCCTGAACAAGCTTTTCATGAATCATGCGTTCAACCATATAATCGCTAGGGAAAATAACATCATAACTGGATTTTCCGTTTGCAATCTTGGCGTACATATCCTCATTCGTTTCATAGACCATGTATTCAACTTCAATACCAGTCTCCGCCTCAAACATCTTGATCGTCTCCGGATCAATATAATCGCCCCAGTTATAGACGGAAATCTTCTCCGCTACAGCACATGAAACGATGCAGAGCGCGAGTACAAACAGAACGGCAAATTTCTTCATTTCTTACTCCTTCCTCTTCCCACTCAATAGGGAATCTTCACTTTCTCTATATTCTTACTACCGCCGGTTTTCTTAAGATCTCTCAGATTAAGTCCCACCAGCAGAATAAAAACAGCTGCAAAAATTAACGAAGACAGCGCATTGATCTTTGGCGAAATGCCGCGCTTTGCCATTGTATAAATCGTGATTGACAAATTGCTTACGCCAGATCCCGTTGTAAAGAAGCTTACAACAAAATCATCTATTGACATGGTAAGTGCCATCAGAAAACCTGAGAATACGCCTGGCATGATATCCGGCAGAATGACCTTAAAAAAGCCCTGTCGCGGGGTTGCGCCCAAATCCTGGGCTGCTTCCGCAAGATTAGGTTCCAGCTGACGCAGTTTCGGCATAACCGAAAGTACAACATATGGAACACAGAAAGAAATGTGTGCGAGCAACAGCGTCACATAGCCCATCTGAATCTGTGCAATCGCGAAAAGGAGCATCAGTGATACACCCGTTACCACTTCCGAGTTGAGCATCGGCAGGTTGACAACACTCAGCATTACCTGTCTGGGTCCCCGTTTCATCTGATACAGAGCAATGGCGCCAAATGTACCCAGAATGGTGGAAATAACAGCCGCCAGAAAACCTATCGACAATGTCGTTCCCAGTGCCGAAATAATCTGTGCATCCGAAAACAGTTCCTTATACCATCTGAGCGTAAAACCGCCCCAGTTCGCCCTTGACTTGCTGTCGTTAAATGAGTACAGGATCAGCAGCACAATTGGCGCATACAGGAATGCCATAATAAGACCGATGTATACTTTCCTCAGTTTTTTCATCAGAAAATACGCACCTCCTTCTGCGGTTCCTCATCCTTATCAATCTGCTGAAGTCCGCCCATGAAGGCCAGAACAACCACCATGACAAGCAGCGACAGAGAAGAACCAAAGTGCCAGTCACTGGACTTGCCAAACTGATTCTGAATGATGTCGCCAATCAGCGGCACCTTGCCGCCACCCATCAGCTGACTGATGACAAATGTCGTCACAGCCGGCACAAATACCATTGTAATGCCTTCCAGCACACCTGGAAGAGAATATGGCAATGTCACCCTTATAAAGCTCTTGGATGGTGATGCCCCAAGATCAGCTGCGGCCTCAAGGAGACTCTTGTCTATCTTCTCAATCACGGTATAAATCGGCATGATCATAAAGGACAGGTAATTATAAACCATACCCAGAATAACCGCATTCTCATTATAGAGGAAGATGATCTTATTGCCCACACCCCTGGCTGTGAACCACTGGTCAATTGCCGGTACTGCATTTCTCAACGCTGTAATCCAGCTGTTCAATATTCCGGAGTTTTCAAGAATCGACATCCAGGAGTATGTTCTCAAAAGAAAGTTCATCCACATCGGGAGGATAATCAGCATCAGCCACAGTGTTGGATGTTTAAAATCCTTTCCTGTCAGGATCAGGGCAACCGGATACCCCAGTATAAGACAGATCAGTGTTGTCAGCAGTGCAATCTTTAATGATCTGATCAGAAGGCGCAGATAAGTCGGTTCCACCATCCGCTTGAAATTCTGAAATGAGATTACTGCTTTTTTCTGCCATGGCTCCTGTGTCTGAACAGTCCCATCTTCAAGACGAAATGCCGGTGTCCCATCTTCGAGTGTAATCTCTGTATAGGCTACGGGTTCTTCAACCGTAATTCCATACCAGGCGATAAGTCCGAGCGGAACAAGTATGAAGATAATTGCCCAAAGTGCAAATGGGAGCACCATTAAGCCTTTTCTCTTCACTGCACGCCCCCCTCTCCCTTCCGGGCACGTACGTCCGGTGAAAAATCACTCTTGCGCATTACCTGAATATCCTCAGGTGCAACTGTCAGTTTTACCCGTGCGCCAACTGGTCTGGCATGTGTCGAATGCACCAACAGAACATCATTTCCGGAGCGGACTTTCATCTCATAGTGAACCCCTTTAAACAGCAGTGACTCCACCGTTCCGAATGGAACCCCTTCAGCCGGATCGTTTTCCGGTTTCAGTTTGACATCCTCAGGCCGTAGGACGACATCAACGGGTGCGTTTTCACCAAAGCCGGTATCGACACATGGAAAATCAACGCCAAGGAAATGGACCAGTTTGTCCCTTACCATGGTTGACGGAAGAATATTGCTCGCTCCGATAAAGTCAGCCACAAAAGCGGATTCCGGCTCATTATAGATATCAACCGGGGTACCGAGCTGCAGAATCTCTCCTGCACGCATTACCGCAACCCGGTCACTCATCGTAAGCGCTTCTTCCTGGTCATGCGTGACAAAAATAAAGGTAATGCCGCTCTCCCTTTGAATCCGCTTGAGTTCAAGCTGCATTTCGCGCCGGAGCTTTAAGTCCAAAGCGCCCAGAGGTTCATCAAGCAGAAGCAGATCCGGAGAATTGATCAGAGCACGTGCTATTGCTACGCGCTGCTGCTGACCGCCAGACAGGCTGGATATCCTCCGCTTTTCAAAGCCCTTGAGTCCAACCAGCTCAAGCATCTCACCGACTCGCTTTGCAGTCTCTTTCTTGTCCTCATGACGCAGATCTGGGCCAAAGGAAACATTCTGAGCCACATTCAGATGTGGAAACAAAGCATAACGTTGAAATACGGTATTGATATTCCGCTTGTAAGGCGGAAGAGGAATAATGTCCTGACCTTTATAAAGAATTTCACCACTGGTCGGCTTTTCAAAGCCGCCAATGCAGCGGAGCAATGTCGTTTTTCCACATCCTGACGGTCCCAGAAGTGTTACAAACTCATTCTGACCGATATCAAGGCTCACGCCTCCCAGGGCTGTGAACCCATCTTCAAAAACCACTTTGACATTCCGAATGGAAAGAATGATGTTCTCCATATTGCCTCTGCCTCCATCAGAAGTTCGGAGGGGTACTCACCCACAGAACAACTGCCTGGGTCTTCCCCCTGTTAACAAGGTAATGCTGCTTTGATGTTTTGAATGAAAAGCTGTCGCCTTTCCGTACGTGATACGTCGTCTCTCCGAGAATCAGGTCAACCGCTCCTGCCAGAACATAGCCAAACTCTTCACCCTCATGCGGAAGATCCGGCTCACTCTGTGTATCCGGCTGCAGCGTCATCATGATCGGTTCCATCTGTTTTTTTTGTGCGTTGGGAATCAGCCAGTCAATGCGTACACCGTCAGATTCTTTCACAAACACATCCTCTTTTCGGAAAACCGGAGATTCCTCTTCGTCCGAAAAAAACTCATGAAAGGAACTGCCAAGTGTCGTAAGAATATCTTCCAGTGTTGACAGTGACGGCGATGTCAGATCACTTTCCAGAAGGGAAATGAATCCCTTTGAAAGTTCGCACCGGTCAGCAAGTTCACTCTGCGTCAGTTTGTTTTTCTGCCGCAGCTCCCGGATTTTCTTCCCGACATTAATGCTCATCCACATGCCCCTTTCCAAGGCCAACGGAAAGAGTTTTGAAATACAAAACTCAAAGTTTAATAACGCGAAGCGAATTAAAACATATGCTAAAAGCCTTGTCAATAGATTAAATCCATTTTTTCCACCAATTCAGATGAAAAATGTAATTCGTTCGGTTTTCCTTAAAACTAATCCGTTATTTCGATATTCTTCGTTTCATAAAAGTGATGGCAAAATTTACTTTTACTAAACTTTTTTTGTTGACTGTTTCCCTGACAAACATAGCAGGTCTGGCCATTTTGAGTGCCACGGCGCATTGATGCATTACAAATTTCTAAAAAAAAGCTTTTGTGTTCATCAATGCCCTTATGCCGTCTAAAATACTCAATATCCTTGAATTCCTTATTTCAATGTGGTAGACTGATTTTATAAGCATATACTTCAGCTTTAATACGCATTCCCAGAGGAGCAAAACGTGTCATGATTCGCTTATCCTTATCTCGTCTTCGGCTTTTGGCTCTGGGTACACTCCTGATCCCGGGCATTATATTCCTTTTTACCTGGGTTCAGCCGGTATGGGCTATCCCTTGCGTTTTCGCATTGACAGGTGCCTTTCTTTTGTATCGAAAATCACTTTTTGATTCAATTCACCTGCCCGTATTCGGGAAAAGTAAAGAAATACAGCTTCCGATATTAACTGTTCTCGCCTGCCTCGCCTGTGCAGCCCTTTGGACAGCACTGTCCGGTATTGGAGGCTTTTTCTATCAGAATGATGACTTTTACGGGCGCAATGCCATTTTTCATGATCTTCTTAATTATCATTGGCCGGTTCATTTTCCGGGAACAGAATATGCACTGACATATTACATTGGTTACTGGATGGTCCCGTCTCTCCTCGGGAAAATCACATCATATCTGATTGGTGGTCAATATCTCTGGGAACTCGCCAATATTTTCCTGTATCTTGAAACAGTATGGTTCCTGTTTCTGATCTTTCTTCTTTTTCTGACACTTCTTGATATAACAAAAACAGTTTCCGCCTGTTTTTTCCTGCTTGTATTTGTCATGTTCTCCGGCATGGATGGACTGGCCTGCTATTTTCTCGGTGACTGGACCGATCAGATAGAATGGTGGGCACAAACCTGGCAATTTTCAAGTTTCACAACCTGTCTGTTCTGGGTTTTTAACCAAGCTGTCCCGGCTTGGCTTGCAACACTTCTTCTGCTGACAGACATAGATAATGTCAGTGCATATGCTCTGATCGGACTTTCAGTTCTTCCGTTTGCTCCACTCCCACTGACAGGATTGGCCGTTCTCTGTATTGGCCTGTTTATTCTGAAAGCAGCCAGGAGCCTTGTATCAGGGCGGCAGACAGAATTTAAAAAGACCGTCACCAGCGTCCTCTCTCCATGCAACCTGCTTTCAATTATCGGCAGCATACCAGTCCTGTTCTATCTGTTGTCCAACGAATCAACAAAAGAAGCACCTTTCAGGTTTGATCTTTTCCTGTATGCGTATTCATTGCAGGAATCACTTCTGCGCCTTATGTGGTTCTCTCTGGTTGAATGGGCCATATACGCATTATTATTGATTCCAGCCTGCCGGCATTCATCACTTTTTCTGCTTTGTTCCGCAGAGCTGGTTTTTGTCCCGATGTTCCGAGTAGGTTACAATATGGATTTCAGCATGCGCGCTTCCATTCCTGCGCTTTTGGTTCTCTGTGTGCTGTGCTCAAGACAAATACGAAATTTTTGCATCACGCATTCCAAAGTTCAAAAGGTTTGTACCATCCTGCTTGTCATTGCAATGCTGATAGGCGCCATTACTCCTTTGCTGGAGTTCGAACGGGGCGCATACAATATCAAAATGCATGGTTTTGAAAGACGCTTTGCAGACCCATTCGGAACTGTACTTCATCCGGATGCAGATACTGCCAACTTTATCTGCCGGGATACAACTTCCTCATTTTTCTATCAGCATCTTGCAAGAAATGCAGATTAGCTTTTGTATTATCCAAAAAGAAAGGAAACGTCAGAAATCCCCCACGCTTCTTCTGATGTCATATTTCCATGAAGCATGTTTTAATCGTCGGTGCTGGTCCCGCCGGTCTTACTGCTGCCTATGATCTTCTCTCCAAGGGCAAACACGAATACGAGGTTACTGTCATCGAGGAGCAGCCACGTGTCGGTGGTATTTCCTGCACAATTGACCATAACGGAAATCGTATTGATTTAGGCGGACATCGTTTTTTTTCAAAAAGTCCGGAGGTAAATGATCTCTGGAAAGAAATCATGCCTCTTCAGGGCGCACCTGCGTGGGACGATCTTCGTCTGGGAAGAACGGTACCGCTTTCCCAAGGCGGCCCTGACCCCGAAGTCGAAGAAAGGGTTATGCTTACACGTCACAGAGTATCCCGAATTTACTTCCTTCGTAAGTTTTTTGATTATCCTATTTCGATGCGTCCTGAAACCTTTATAAATATGGGGCTTTTACGGACAGTCAAAGCAGGGTTCGGCTACCTCCTTTCCTGTATTCACAAACGTCCGGAAACATCACTGGAGGATTTTTATATCAATCGTTTCGGCCGTCCGCTGTACCAGATGTTCTTTGAAGACTATACAGAAAAGGTCTGGGGAATTCATCCCTCAGGAATATCCCCGGATTGGGGCCGCCAGCGCGTCAAGGAGCTGTCACTGCTCAAAGCACTCCTTAATGCAATAAAGCCCAAAAATTCATCCGAATCCAAGTCGGTCGAAACTTCCCTGATAGAACAGTTTTCCTATCCAAAGCGCGGCCCCGGCCAGCTTTGGGAATGTATGGCTGATGACATTCAGAAAATGGGCGGTACTATTCGGTTAAATACACATATCACGTCTTTCGCCAGAAATACCGATGGCGTCATCACAAGCGCAACTTGCCGTACCTCAGAAGGTACAACGGAATCCATTCCCTGTGATGCAGTCTTCTCTTCAATGCCATTAAAAGATCTGGCAGATGCCATTCCCGGCCTTCCTGAAGATGTCGTTTCTGCCGCACGTGCCCTTCCATATCGGGATTTTATTACCGTTGGACTTCTTGTGGATCGTCTGCTTATCAAAAACGAGACAAAAATTCCAACCATAGGTCAAATTGTGCCGGATTGCTGGATCTATATTCAGGAACGTAATGTCAGAATCGGAAGACTCCAGATTTTTAACAACTGGTCGCCTTACATGAACAAAGACCCTGAACACACTGTCTGGATTGGTCTTGAATATTTCTGTAATGAAGGGGATTCCATGTGGAATATGCCAGACTCTGATTTTATCAGTTTCGCGCGTCAGGAACTTCTCTCCATTGGTATTCTTGATGATATTCCCGTGCGTGACAGTGTCTGTATTCATGTCAGAAAGGCTTATCCCGCATACTTTGGATCATATGCACAAATAAAACAGATTCAGAATATGCTGAACAGTATTCCAAACCTTTATTGCATTGGCAGAAATGGTCAGCATCGGTATAACAACATGGACCATTCAATGCTCACCGGTCTGTGTGCCTCACGGCTGTATCGGGAAAATATACATGACCGTACCGAGCTTTGGAATATTAACACGGAGGAAGCCTACCATGAGGAAAGCTAACCGTGCTGCATCCATTTTTCTCGCCTTTCCCGTTTCCCTATACCTGGCTTTCCTGTGTTTGCTTTTAACGCATCATTCTCTTCCCATTCCCATATTTATTATAATATCCATTGTCTTTTATGTACTGTTGCGAATCACCGGAACTTTTCTCGGTCCCAAAGTATCCTTTAATCTGGAACCCAGGCCTTCCGGGCCCGCAGCGCATTCATTTGTATACGCATTTTTGTCCTGCTTTCTGGTCCTTCTTTTATATCTGGCAGCATATTTCCCCGGAGGAATCTCCTCTGATACCTGTTATCAATGGTGGCAGATCCACGGTCAAAGCGCCTTAACTGACTGGCATCCCGCGCTTCATACCTTCTTTCTTTGGGCATTAACCCGCATCTGCGATCATCCTACATTTTGCCTTGTTGTTCAAATGGCTTTATATGCTGCCGCGACAGGTTACTGCTCAGCTACACTTTACAGGATCGGAACACCTCGTATTTTACAACTGTTAATCATTGCTTATCTGGTATTAAGCCCCGGCATCACCAATCTCATGACCTTTCTTTGGAAGGACTGTGCATTTTCTACCTGTGTTCTTGTTCTAATGACCCAGCTTTTATCCATCAGATTCAGTGATGGTTTCTGGCTTGACAGGAAACGCAATGCTCTTGCACTTTCCATATTTCTCTGCCTCTCTTCAATTCTGCGGCACAATGGTCCTGCATTAACACTTCCTGTATGCATATGGCTGCTTATCTCCTGCAGAAACTTCCGAAAAACAATAATTGTCTCAATAATGGGATTTTTTCTGTTCTTTGGACTGATTCGCGGTCCTCTTTATGCTTTGGCCGGCGTTGATAATGAGTTTCATCCTCTCGATGAAGTCATTGGTGTTCCAATGACAATACTCTCCAATGTATATGTCAATGCGCCGGAATCACTCGATCCGGACATTGTCGCATATATGGAAGACGTTGCACCTTATGATACATATAAAAACTATAATACCGTCGGTGACTGGAATGATATAAAAGGACATATCGGTTATATATACACAGACAGACCTTATTCACTGGCTGAAGTTTTTTCCTTTGCAGTCCGTGCCTGGCAAGCCGAACCGGATCTTGCGGCTGAAGCTCTTTCTTATTTATGGCAAATGCCGTTATGGCCTGTATCTGACGCCTACTGGCGAATGTCTCCTTATTGTGAGCCGCTTGAAGGCCTTTCCACCACTGGCATTCCTTTTTTCCGCCGCATTTTGGGATGGGTTTGCCGTCTTACAGCAGAGCCGGTATTGTCATGGTTATTCTGGCTTCCAGGCTTTACCATGCTGGTTCTCACCATTACATGCTCCATCATTGGTCCATCCCGTCCCAAGCTGGCACTTCTACTGGCTGCCGGACTTCTGCCTTATCATCTTGCAACATCAATGTTCCTGTCTTCCTCAACGGACTACAGGTTTTATCTTGGTTTGCAAATTGCAGCACCACTTTGTCTCATATCCCTGCTTTTCAGTTCCGGCACAACATACGCAGCAAAGAGCATTCAGCCTTCAAATGAAGGCTGAATGCTCTTTTTCTTATCCATCTGTCTGCACCAAGAAAAGACATCTATTTATTCGATCGCGGGGGGAATCATCACTGCTGACCATTTATACTCTTCCCTTATATGATCACGAAATGCAGCGTCATATGAAATGGGTATATCCGTCAAAACTATACGGTCTGACGTATCTGATGGTGAATCGAACCGCCATTTTCCAAAGGATTTCGGGGTCATAAATCCGCTTTCTTCATTCCACACAACTGTTGACCTGTACTCTTCAGGAGACACTTTATCATAGAACAAAATTCTGGAAAAGAACAGCCCACAGACTGATATCATCTGTTTCTGCTCATACTGATCCACATTTTCCTCCGTCCTGCTCTCTGTCCCGTCCTGCACCAGTTCGTTGACCCGCTGAACCGCATCCCCCAGCCCAGCCTGAAAATTAACTGCGACCTGATCCCGATATTCCGTAAAATAGTATCCTGTAAAACATACAAACAGAACTATATATACACCCATCATGACAGGCAGAGCCTGCCGACGGATCAGTTTATACATCCATTCGCAGACTGTCACAAGGCCTACTGCACCCAATGCGATCATTGGAATGTGTAATGCATTGATTCTCTGTACCATAACGGTTGTAAGTGCCAGTAAAGGCACTGCTGCAGCCCACGTCAGAAACAGTACACCACTGTCTGCTTTTTTCCTGATACCCATTCCGCAAATCACAATTCCAACAGGAATAAAAACCATTGAAATGTAATAATACAATCCATATTGCCGGGTACCATTCTGTATTTCAGAGTCAGCCTGATGAAACAAAATATAGAGTGAATTATGCAGTTTTTCGCCTATTCCATAAACAGAGACCTCATTCATCCGCTGGCCTTTCAGATGAGGAACTGAGAAAAATGATGTCCTTATTTCCTGAACTTTATCTGTATTTACAAGTACAAACAAAATAAGCGGCAATGCTAAAATGAACAGAATACCTGCTGAAAGAAGCCAGATTCTACCATCGCTTCTTTTAATCTTCCTACGATACAGGGCATAAATAAACTGAAAAAGCAGTGTCAATGGAACTACCAGCCACATTAATGCATAAGTGTATAAGCAAATCCCGTATGTTACCGCTGAAAGTATGAGATAAAGCGGATGCTCTTCCCCTTTCAGGAAGAAATACAAACCAAACGTCAGGAAAGCCGGTGCCAGATTCGCTTCCAGGCCCCACCTTGACATCGTAATATGCCACGGATTGATGCATAACAGAAATAATGCAACCTGGCCGGTTTTCTCCCCAAACAGTTTTCGCATAACACCATAGAAAGCCGGCAGTGTGAGACAGGATGCTATCAGCATCGGAATCCTGACTGATAACACGTCCAAACCAAGAAACTTTACCCATGGTATTGCCAGATACGATAGCAGGACATTCATACCACTGCCCCAGGAAATGAAATATACAGGATACACATATCCCCACGAGTCCATTCCATCATGTGCCAGGCAATACGCCTCATAAGCTGCAAACGCTTCATCCTGATTGACGCCCTCAGGAATAAAGCCCAGTCCCACAGTTCGGACAGCTATCCCCATGATGATCAGCACTACAGGAAGATATGATAAAGAATGTCTGTTTTTCATTATATCTCTCACTCAAAAAGTAAAGCATCACTGTATTTACAATGATGCTTCATATTATTTACCGGTTCGTCGTTATATAGAACGCATGGGCAACCGGAGCCTCTTCAGTTTCACCGCTTCTTGTATAAATACCTTCTGCTGGAAGCGTAATTCCTTCCCCGGTCATATAAAACGTCATAATGTCGCCTATTGATGGCGAATTATCCGTATCAATCACAATATACAGCGGATCGTTCCAGATTCCGGTCGATGGATTTGATACACATACAAGTGCACAGGGCCTTCCATTATAATCCGTATAATCCATCACTCTGCCACGGAAAATAAATCCTTTGTCCGCATATGTTCCGGGCTGGTTTACAAGCGTTTCATAATCCAGCACTAATGCCGATTGACGGAATGCCGCAATCTGTTCACGCTCTGTTAATACGCGTTCCAATACCAGATCAATCGTCTCATCAGAATACCCACTGGCATGTGACCGTACTTTCAGTTCTACCTTGCCTGCCCTTTCTAGCGTAAGACGTATGCTGAACTGGCCGTTACGGTTGGCTGTGACGTTTGTATTTATCTGTCCACCATTAAAATATACAGTGGCATTGGGAACGGTATCACCACGAACCAATACGGATCCGCCTGTAAATGCAGGATTTTCCGGTTCCAGAATTTTGATTTCTGCCAAAGGAAGCATATAAATCAACATAAGTTCAGCACGCGCATTTTCTGTTTCTAATACCAGGCTGTTTTCTCCCAGTTCAGGCAGACGGACACGAACCGTAAACTGTCCTTCATTATTTGCTGTAGCCTGCCCAACTTTCTGACCGTCACACAATACCGTAACCGTTGCGCCTGCATCTGTCAGACCATTCAGAATTGCTGTTTCCTCATAGATTGTTTCAGAAACAGGATCAATAGACATTGAGCCTTCGACAATATTCAATGTTGCATATTTCTGTTCTGGCTTCGGTTTCGGAGTTACTGCAGGTGCTGATGTTGCCACTGCTTCTGCCTGTTTTCTGGCTTCGAATAATTGCATTCCATCCAGCACTGTCAGTACAGCCTCATCATCAGCAGCTTCAATCTGTCTTCCGATTACCGTCATGGTCAACGTATAGAGTTTCTCATTAGCCATTGTCAGATATCGTATGGAGTAGACAGGCATAGATGCATACATTGCGGATGACGTAACCCGTATTGTTCCCCACTTTGTATCAACCAAATTGCTGCTTTCATAAAGACCACTTGATTCAAATTGCTGAAGAATGTCATTCTTTTCATTTATATCCAGTTCATTCAGCGTTTCTGTGCCTCCATAATATGGATTATCTGCTACGCTGACTGCTATCTGGCCCGCATCCATGATCACTTCCATGGCGATTCCATTCGCAAGATAATTGGCCAGAACCGCATCAACATTCGTTCCAAGTGATTCCAAAAAAGATGACTGCGATTCCAAATTTGTCTGTGTCAATACCGTCTCTTCTCCCTGCTGAGTATACCGAAATCCTTCATACGGAAAAACATACGTTGATGCCAGAACAAATTCGGGCACAAGCAAGCAAAGACCAATCACCATTGAACACAGAATGCCCTTCAATCGGTACATGAAAAGTGCCTCCCTCTGTTTTCCATAAGCAGTACCCGCGTATTAAGCATGCCTGCTTCTGAGCTTCGTTCATTATAATCATCTGTTATTTATTTGGCAAGGCTGCCATCAGCAGCCAGAAATGCCAGTGCCGTATAAAGCATCAGATTAGTTGGTGTCATCTGACCAAGGGGTGCACTCTCCATCATGCCAATTGCCAATATGGCGATGACCATCATCGTCATGGAAAGAAGTCCTGGAGCAACTCCTTTCGCACCTGCAGCCAGACTGCGCAGGGCATTTGGAAGAATGGCTGCAAAGAAACATATCTGTATCAGAAAGCCTATGATGCCAAAATCTGCTATAAACTGGAGAAAAGTATTATGTACAGCAGTAGACCCATCCATTTCATGGGATGTATCATGTGCAATCAGGCTTCCAACATTTCCCACCCCCCAGCCGATAACCAGCTTCTTCGGATTTTCTCGCCACAAAGACAGCAGATTATGCCATACATTGGTCCGGTCCGAAAAAGTTGCATCTATGGCAGCACGTGCTTTACCTGTCATTTTTTCTTCAGCCACTGCATCTGAGCTCAGATGGACTTCCACAAAGCCTGTTTCGAGGATTCCCGCTTCAGAATGATATCCGTTCTCAACTGTTGATACTTCTGTACCTTTCTGAGTCAGTTTCTCGTAATGTGCAAGTGCCATCTCCGTTATCCCTGCACTCAGCAGATATCCTCCAACCAGCACAGCCGCAGCGCATCCCACAGCAATGCATTTGTGCAGTATCTTATTGTGCACGAATGGTGTCATAATGAGTTTTATAAAGACACCTGATGAAAAAGCAATCAGCATGGCATACCTTGACGATCGGCTCTGGCTCAGAATGATCACAAACATGGAAATGACAGCTGCCGTCACGCCCAGTATCCGCATCCCCAACGGCTTCCGTTCAAACAACGCGAGTCCCATAAAAAGACAGCCAATTGCCATCATTCCTTCTGAATTATAATGAGCTCCTGAATACAATATGCCTCCCTGTACACCAAATATTATTCCACCGGTTTCTATACCGAACCGCTTTCCGGTAACAGCACAGTACAGAAGCAGCCCACCCCAGATTATTCCAAGTATAGAAAAAAGGAGACTTATCTCTGCGAGACGTTTATCCCGTTCATCACGATCCCGTTCACGAATAGATGCATACAGTCCAAAGAAAACAATGAAATAACCAATATCTGTCACAATATTATTGAATGTGAATCCAAAGCGAAACAGAAACGGCAGAACTATCCACGAAAACAGTAATGCAAGAAACGGTATCTCTTTTCCTGAATTTTCCGGATGTTCCTTGGCTCTTAACAGCCGAAAACCGACGAGTAAACCTCCCCATGGGCAAAGAAAATAGGCATATACATTTGTCATTTCCTCCATATGCCATTTTAACGGATCAGCAAATAAAACACCGCGAAGCAGAAAAGCAGCAAGCAGAAACAAGCCCTCGTTCCCTAAAATGGAACACACTGCATCTCTGCATCTTGACACCGTCTTGTTCATACTTTCCTCCACAAAAGCATAGTGTCTGTAAAAACGAAAAATGTCAATTAATAATCAGTATCCATAAATGGAAAAATGGCAGAGAGGAACTCCTCCCCGCCAATTTACACGCTTACTCTTCTGCGTCCTCTTCCACGATTTCAACAACAGCATTTTCTTCAATCGGTGTAATCTCAGCATTAACCGGCATACGGTTCTTTCTCTGACCGTGTCTGCGGCCCTTCCTGCGGCTGCTGCGGCCTTCGCTTCCAGACTTCTCTTTGGTTTCAGAAGCAACCACGTTATTTTGTGGTGTTTTCAGCATAATCACCACATGACGATTGGGTTCTTCTCCCTCAGAATGCGTCGTTACAACCGGATGATTCTGAAGCGTCGTATGCAGAACCCGGCGCTCATATGGATTCATCGGCTCAAGTACGACCCGGCGGCCTGTTTTCTGTGCACGATTCGCCATTCTAAGTGCCAGCCGGCGGAGACTGTCCTCACGTTTTGCCCGGTAATTCTCCGAATCAACAGTTACACGGATATATTCATCCTGTCCTTTATTTACCTGCAGGCTGGTCAGGTACTGAAGTGCATCCAGCGTCTCCCCGCGCCGTCCAATCAGGATTCCCAGTGTATCACCAATCATGTGTACAGAAATGGAATCCGGGGTTGAATCATCCACATAAACTTCAACCGGCACATTCATGCGTTTTGTCATCTCGATGAGAAAATGCTGGGCACGTCCAGCGGGCGTATCCTCATTCAGCAGAACTGCCGGCTCTGTCGGCACAAAGGGTTCTGCAGATTCTGACACCGCTTCTGCCGCCGGTCGATCCTCCGGCTTGTCAGCAGGCTCTGCCGGTTTCTTCTGAGCCTTCTTTTCAGAACTGGCTTTGGGTTTTTTGGAAGACTCCTGTTTGGGTTTTGACGGTGCCTTAACCGGCTCAGACACTTCTATCTCTGTCGTTTCAGCCTGAACAGGTTCCGCTTCTTTCACAACAGGCTTAATTTCCGGTTCCGTCTGTGGCTGCGGTTGTGGTTCAGGTTCACGCTTCTCAGGAACAACCGTTTTCTCAACGGGCTTAACCTCCTGAACAGGTTCTTCCTGGGGGACCGCTTTCGGCTTCTGCTGTACTTTCTGCTTGGCTTTCCTGGCGTTTTCATCCAGAGAAAAACTGCCCAGTAGATCACTGAGTCCGTCATCATCCTCTTTGTCTTCTTCATAAACAGTAATCCGGACTCTGGCAGGTTTGCTGCCAAAGAGACCAAACAGTCCTTTTGCGCCTTCCTGAAGAACTTCAACGCGAACATCCGCAATCGTTACACCAAGTTCACTGAGCCCCTGGTCAATCGCTTCCTGCGTTGTTTTTCCAGTGAATTCACACGTTCTCATCAGATACCAACCTCCTCAGCGGTCGCGGCCTTGGCCTCCTGATTCTTGAAATACTTATTAAATCCTATCTGTTCAACAATTGCATATACGTTGGAAATCACCCAATACAGTGCGAATGCCGCATTATACTGCGCACAGAAATAAAGAGACATGAACAGCATAATATAAATCATCGACTTCTGGCTGCTCGCCTGCTGAGGATTGGCTGTTGCCATGGTCTGCTGCATGGTCAGCTTCTGCATCAGAAGCTGTGTTCCCATTGAGATCAGCGGAAGCAGGAAAAGGCCGTTGCGCTCTGCATAGATCGTGATTGTCCACAAAAGGAACCGCAGATTGCCAAGACCGGGAACCGGTGCCAAAAATGCAGCATATGTATCTGATGCAATAAACGGCGCAACCACAGTATCAATAAATTCATTCATTCCATCACGGCTTACAAACTGAAGCGCTTCAGGAATTGTACCGGCAGCGGCCAGATTCGCACTGACCTGATTCCAGACTGTGTAATCCACCATTCTGAGAGAATTAACATCTGGCATATATGTAGCAAATGGGGTATCAGGCATCCACAGATTCTTGATCCACAGGAACGGTTCAACAAGTGTTTTGGGATCTATATCCGGGTTATGATAGAACGTGAGGAACTGGCGTACCAGCTGCTCATTGGCAAAGGTCCGTAACGCATAAAACATTGCAAACAGGATCACCATTGAGATAATCATCGGCAAACAGCCGCCAAGTGGATTGACGCCTTCTTCCTTGTAAAGCTCCTGCATCTTCTGGTTGAGCTTTTCCTGATCATCCTTATATTTGTCCTGCAGCTTCTGCATCTTCGGCTGAAGGGAGCTCATCTTCATCGTGGAGCGGCGGCTTCCCAGATTCAGCGGCATAACGACCAGCTTTATCAGGACGGTAAAGACAATGATCGTAATCGCATAATTGTTGATTACCGAATACAATCCCTTGATAATCGTCAGCAGAAGATTGTTTAGAAAACTCATGGACGGATTGTCCTCCTTGTATATCGTTAGAGAAGGCCCCTGTCTTCTCATATTGTCAGCTCACGGTACGGGATCATACAGATTTCCCTTATAAAATGGATGACACCTGAGAATTCTTCGAATTGCCAGGTAAGAACCTTTCAGCGCCCCGTATTTTTCAATTGCCTGTAAGGCATATGCAGAGCACGTTGGCGTAAACCGGCAGCATGGCTGATGCATGGGACTGATCCGCTTCCGGTAAAACCTGATCAGTCCAAGAAGAATCCGCTTCATTTCTGGTCCGCCTTTTCCGCTTCCGGAAGAAGCAGATTCTGTTTTTTCAACATGTAGGAAACAGAACGTTTAAGGCTGTCAAAATCCGCCTCAACTGCCGGTGTTCGTGCAATAAAGATATAAAGACCATTTTTCATTCTTGGAATCATTGGATCTACTGCAGCACGCAGCCGGCGTTTCACCCGGTTACGTACAACAGCGCCGCCAATTTTCTTTCCAACTGAAAAACCGATTTTCAGCGTATTCGATCGTGTATACAGCAGCACCATTTCTTTCGATCCGCTGGATCCTCCACGCCGGTATACATATTTAAACTGGGCATTTTTTTTGAGGCTGTATTTTCGTTGCAATTAGAACGCCTCCAGAATCAGATCCGAATGCACGTCAAAGCGTGCTGCTTTTTCCAGTCCTTTTAATAAGGAAAAGAAAAAGGTCCGTTCCCGGTCTTTACCGGGCCGGACCGAACGTTCCCCTGTTCCGGCAGGAAAAACGATACCGCACACAGGCGGCAGAACACTCAATTAGACAGGATTGGAAACCGTCAGCTGAGCACGGCCACGATTGCGGCGACGCGCAAGCACCTTGCGGCCATTCTTCGTAGACATACGGGAGCGGAAGCCATGCACCTTTGCACGCTGGCGCTTCTTCGGCTGATAAGTTCTGACAGATGAAGCCATGATAATTTCACTCCTTGCGAAACGATATTGATTATTTACGTTCAATTCATGCTTCAGGATATTTCGGAGTGCTTTTCGTATGAAGGATTTCACACTCAGGGGCCAAGCGATTCCTCAAAATCGGAAACACGAACAGTAACAGCAATGATTGATTCCATTGTCCGCACAGAATCTATATTAGTATAAACCACCGAGCCGAATGAAGTCAAGAAGAATTTTTACCATCTCATCAGCTATCCTCCGTACTGTTTTCTGTGACAAATTGCTGACACGCCTCACTGGAATCCCTGGAGAAACAATGCCTTTGTCTTCACATGGCTCTTCTGATTTCCAGGGTCGCATATGCTCCCATGTCTTC
>JAFUHD010000044.1 GCA_017469025.1 Clostridia bacterium | reverse complement strand
TACATCATGTCTATATATAGTATGACAAATGTATCCAGAGCCTATATACTGTGCACGCACAAGCGTTTATTTCACACAAGTGATAGAGTGGCCAAATCCAAAACTATATGTGCTAAGAACTAAGTACCCGGAATTAGAGTTTAGTTGTTCATTTGATGATGCGACTCAGACACTTATCGTCTATGGCATCGGTGATATGCCATCATATCGTAATTCAATGGTACCGTGGTTTGGCTATAAGGTGAGGACACAGCGTCTCATCATTACTGATGGAATAACATCTGTATCAGAAAAAGCCTTTTCAGGGTTTGAAAATCTGACAGAGGTCTATGTTTCATCAAGTTGTATGAGAGTGGAGCCGAATTCGTTCGGGGATGCAAAGAAACTGAATGTAATCACAATTATGGAAAGTCCAGAGAATCTGCTGGCACTTGAAGCAGCGGACGCCGGACTGAACTGAGAAATCAGAAATATGCATATAAAAAGCAGGGAGGCGTAATGCGTCTCCCTGCTTTTTCAATTTCCGTTAAGATATCGGCATGCGGCCAGTGCAGCACTTGCACCGTCTGCAGCGGCGGTTGTAAGCTGGCGGACGGCTTTTCTGCGGCAGTCACCGGCAACGAAAATCCCCGGCGTTTTTGTAAGACAGTTTTCATCAGAATCAAAATATCCGGCTTTATCCAATTGTACCAGATCTGAAAAAGGCTCATTTTCAGGAATCAGGCCTATCGCTACAAACAGTCCGTCACAGAAAAGTGTTTCCTGGACACCACTTTCGGAATCCTGAATGATGACGCCATTAAGGGAACCATCTGCCTGTACAAGACCTGTCAACCGGACACCGGTATGAATGTGTACATTCGGTTTGGCGTTCAGCGTATCCTGAAGACGTGATTCACCGGTCAGAAATGGCAGATCCTGCAGGATGGTTACATCCCGGCATACATCTGACAGAAGTACGGCTTCCTGCAGGGCTGAGTTGCCGCCGCCGGCGACACAGACGGATTTGCCAGCATAAAAATCACCGTCACAGAGTGCACAGAATGAGATGCCCTGACCGACAAGAGCGTTTTCACCTTCGAGACCCAGCATCCGGTGACGTACTCCGGTGGAGAAAATAACGGTACGTCCTTCGAAGACGTGGCCTTCTTCTGTGAAAACCTGTTTCATGTCTGTACTGTCAATGACACGGATGACATTCTCAAACTCAATTTCAGCACCCTGATTCAGGATCTGATCGAGCAATCGCTCTGCAAATTCATTTCCACTCATGGAGAGCGTACCGGGATAATTTTCAACTTTGGGCGAGTGGGTTATTTGTCCACCGAACCCATTTTTCTCGATGACAAGAACTGTCTTTCCATTCCGCAGGCCATAGAGGGCAGCAGTCATACCGGCCGGCCCTCCGCCTACGATGATCATGTCATACATGTATGTCCTCCTGAAGATCAGGCAAGGTGCATGAGCCAGCCTTTGATATCAGAGACACCGCGGTATTTTTCAAAACTGCTTCCGTCTGCAGACGGGATAACCAGGGTCGGCGCCTGACGGACATCAAAACGTGCAACCTGATCCGGTTCCTCATTGGCGTTGAGGGCCCGGTAAACAATGCCGGCACGGTCAAGAAGAGCCATGGCGGCTTTACAGTTGGGGCAGGTGGACGTTTTGAAGAGAAGAATCGTGTTATCCGCCTGATCCGGATCCGGCCGGATGGCTTTAATGGTTTCTTCGCCATGCAGGTCCGGTGCAATTATGGGTTCCATCGGTGCGCAGCAGGGTTTTTCGAATGCGGCTTCCATGGCAGCATCTTCAAACTGTGGTTTCGGGCCTTTGTGTGTCAGCACGGACCGTCCGATATTATAAACCTTACGGTCCTTGAATTCCTGCGCCTTGCCGTCGTTCCAGTTCTGAACCGGGCGGTAGTAGCCGGTAATCCGGCTGTAGACTTCCGTTTTCTGTCCACAGATCGGGCAGGTATACTGTTCGCCGGTGAGATACCCATGATCCCTGCAGACGGAATAGGTGGGGGACATGGTGTAGTAAGGAAGCTTGTAGTTCTCGGCGATTTTGCGTACCAGATTGGCAGCGGCTTTCCAGTCCGGCAGCTTTTCACCCAGGAAGGCATGAAACACAGTACCGGATGTGTAAAGAGTCTGAAGCTCATCCTGGATGTCCAGGGCAGAAAACACGTCCTCTGTATAGCCTACCGGCAGATGAGAGGAATTTGTGTAGTACGGCGTACCGTTCATATTGGCGGTAATGATGTCCGGATACAGCTCTTTGTCATGTTTGGCAAAGCGGTATGTGGTGGACTCTGCCGGTGTGGCTTCGAGATTGTACAGATCGCCGTAGTTTTCCTGATAGTCGCTGAGACGCTCACGCATGTGATTGAGAACAGCTTTTGTAAAGATCTGTGTCTCCGGGTGTGTGAGATCCTTGCGCAGCCACTTGGCATTCAGTCCGACTTCGTTCATACCAATGAGACCGATGGTCGAAAAATGATTGTTGAAGTGGCCGAGGTAGCGTTTGGTATATGGATACAGACCCATATCAAGCAGCTGGGTGATAACCGTCCGCTTCGTCTTAAGGCTGCGGGCGGCGATATCCATCAGGTTGTCAAGCCGCTTGTAGAAATCAGCTTCGTCAGAAGCCAGATAGGCGATACGGGGCATATTGATGGTGACTACGCCGACAGATCCGGTCGATTCTCCTGAACCGAAGAAACCACCGCTCTTTTTGCGGAGCTCACGCAGATCAAGACGCAGACGGCAGCACATGGAGCGGACATCGTTTGGTTCCATATCCGAGTTGATATAGTTCGAGAAATACGGTGTGCCGTATTTGGCGGTCATCTCGAAGAGGAGCTTGTTGTTTTCGGTCTCGGACCAGTCAAAGTCCTTCGTAATTGAATACGTTGGAATGGGATACTGGAAACCACGGCCGTTGGCATCACCTTCAATCATGACTTCGATGAAGGCCTTGTTGACCATGTCCATCTCATGCTGGCAGTCGCCGTAGGTGAAGTCCATCTCGCGTCCGCTTACAATGGCCGGCAGATTCTTGAGGTCGTTTGGAACGACCCAGTCAAGTGTTACATTGGAAAATGGTGCCTGCGTGCCCCAGCGGCTGGGTGTGTTGACACCGTAGATGAAAGACTGGATACACTGCTTGACTTCTTTCTGCGTCAGATTGTCCGCACGGACAAAAGGCGCAAGATAAGTATCAAAGGAGGAAAACGCCTGGGCGCCGGCCCATTCATTCTGCATGATGCCGAGAAAGTTAACCATCTGGTTGCAAAGTGTAGACAGATGGCTGGCCGGCGATGAGGTGATCTTTCCCGGAACACCGCCAAGGCCTTCCTGGATCAGCTGCTTGAGTGACCAGCCGGCACAATAGCCGGTCAGCATGGAGAGATCATGCAGATGAATGGCAGCACTGCGGTGTGCATCAGCGATTTCCTCATCATATACTTCGCTCAGCCAGTAATTGGCGGTAATGGCACCGGAATTGGAGAGAATGAGTCCGCCAACTGAATAGGTAACGGTGGAGTTCTCCTTGACACGCCAGTTGTTGATTTTGAGGTATCCGTCCACCAGATCCTTGTAGTTGAGCAGGGTGGAGTTGATGTTGCGGACTTTTTCGCGCTGTTTCCGGTAGAGAATGTAGGCTTTTGCGACATCTGCGTATCCGGATTCAGACAATACTCTTTCAACACTGTCCTGAATATCTTCAACAGTGATTTTGCCATCATGGATGTTATGTTCAAAATCACTGGTAACGCGAATGGCAATCAGTTCAATAACGCTGGGATGATACTCCCTGTTGCTGGCATCAAAGGCTTTTGTGATCGCTGCAGTAATCTTGTTAATTGAAAAATCAACGAGCTTCCCATCACGTTTCACAACCTGGTACATAGTTATCCCCCTTTGTGGAGTGTAGTCGTCAGAATGGACAGGAGAGAAGGTTCTCTGACCAAACGGGCAATACCTTACCACAAGGAATGCCTATAGTCAACATATTGTAATAATTTTAACAATTTAAAAAGATGGTATACAATATATTGTGTTTGCCCGCTGGCGTGAATATGGGCTCTTCCACAACATATATGGTTCAATATTGCACAGACATACAAACCGGTGGGATGCCTGTACCGATCTGGACAGAGGGAATTGTATGTTTTTTATTCCTCGACTTTTGGTCGAGTCTGCCATTCACAGATGGAATCATCCACAATATCTGGGACGTTCATCCGGAGTATTATTCTTCCGGATAACAGATAGCACATATGCCGAAGTGAGTGGTTCCTGACTTTCGGGGATGCTGTTTCGCAGTTCTGTAAGTGCTAAAATGGGCAGATGATATGTCCACCGGCCGGTGTTTGCGTTGGTTACAATTAAGCGTATATGGAGGCAATACCAGATCAGGTTATTCAGAATACAGGGGACTGGACCAGATGAGAGCGCCTGTGTGCTTTACTGAATGATGCAGAATGCAATGACCGTAGAGCAGTCCTGCAATCCTCGGAATTAATCAATACCGCGAATGGTTACTTTTTTTACATACTTTGAAACTGTATCCGCATATTGGTGCAGTTCCTCTGCAGAAGGAGCGTGAAAGCCGGCAAATGGTACGGAATCCCGGTCGGTGAAAGCCTGAATGAAGTACTGCTCTGCGCCCTGGATCCACTGGCCGATTGCGTCAAAATCATCTGGTGTGTGCAGTTCTCTGACGACAGTCGTCCGGAATTCATAGGGTGTAGTATGCTGCATCAGAAGCCGGATGCTTTCCTGAACCGGAGCCAGATTGATTTCCTTTAATCCTGCAGTTCTCGCGTAGTGTGTCGGACTGTTCTTGATATCCATTGCGACATAGT
>JAFUHD010000319.1 GCA_017469025.1 Clostridia bacterium | reverse complement strand
TTTTTTTAACACAGCTGCGCTTTCGGCACCGTATCAATAGCAGATACCATTATTTGACATACCAGCACATAAGTGCTGGGCCATCTCCCTGAGACAATCACTGCTTACAGCCCTGCAGCCATTGCAGTGGTCATTTTCAGACAAACCGGTGCAGGATCCCAGAATTATCCATATCAATGCAAGTCCGGATTCCAGTACATTTCCAATCAGATCTGTCCGTCTTTTGAACTGCTGAATGGCAGCCGGGTGTCACTCATTGCAAATTGTATCATACACAGAACAGAATATCCACCCGTTTTCATTCTGTAATGAGCAATTTGCCATATTATCCGGAGTTTTTTTCGAACAGTTGTATTCAAAACGCAATAATGATTGTTCAAAATGCAATGGTTATACAGAATTCAATCCGTATAATAGATATCAATCAGTGAGCTGTACCGAAAAAAGATAACCAGCAGCTCTGAAACCGAGCAGGCCGGATCGCCTGTTGACAACATAAGGAGGAAAGAAACATGAAGAAAATGATCGCACTGTTGCTGACGCTGTGCATGGCTCTGGCCGTTGTTTCGGCTTTTGCAGCAACCGATCTGCTGTCTGCGGAAGATACCTATCCCCTCAACAGCGACAAAACCATCACCTGGTATTCCCAGGATTCCCACAATGTTCACTCTGATTTCTCTGACTGGCATGAATCTCCGTTCCATCTGAACCTGAGCAAGCAGCTGGGCATCAATATTGAATGGATTCTGCCCACCACCGGTTCTGACGGCGCCGTGTTCACCAACACGCTGCTTGCAGATCCTGATCACCTTCCCAACATCATGGAAGCCTATTTCATGAACAACGCCACCCAGTATCTGGATGACGGCCTGATCTGGGATCTGACCCCCTACCTTGAGGAGTATGCTCCGGCTTACTGGGCATGGCTCCATTCCAACCCGGCTTATGACAAAGCCATGAAGACCGACGATGGCCGCTACTATGCTTTCGGCTTCTTCCGTGAGGACGGCGGCTGGAACGACTCTTATCAGGGCCCCGTGGTACGTAAAGACTGGCTTGAAGAGTGCGGACTTGAAATTCCGAAGACCATCAGCGAGTTCGAGAACGTTATCCGTGTTTTCAAAGAAAAATACAACGGCGCTGTATTTACATCCGCTTTCAGCCCGCGCTTCTATCAGATGGGTCTGTCCGGTGCTTTCGGTGCCTACGGCAACGTAAACGCCTCCTACCTCTACGAGATCCGCGACGGCAAGGTCATTCTTGCCCAGACCACTGATGAATACCGCAACTGGCTGCGCTGGTTCTCCGGCATCTATAAGGAAGGCCTGGTCGACACCGACCTGCTGACCGTCGACGACACCAACGTACAGCAGAAAGTCGAAACCGGTCTGTCCGGTATCGCCATAACCTCCATGGGACAGATGAACCTGTGGAACAATCACATGGAAGCCGCCGGCAACGGACGTCCGTGGATCGGTATTCCTTATCCGACAGCTGATGACGGCAGCCTCTACTCCATCTTCGGCGGTTCCGGCATCGGATCCATCACCGGCGTTATCACCCGTTCTGCGGATGAAGAAACCATGAAACTGTGCCTGCGCGCGCTTGACTATGCCTACTCCAAGGAAGGCTTCATGTTCTGGAACTACGGTATCGAAGGCGAATCCTGGTACATGAGCGAAGAAACCGGCCTGCCCGCCTGGACAGATCTGGTTGCAAAAGATACCTCCAATGACCCGATGATCAAGTACAACGGCACCACCTGGAGCGGTTCCTGCATCCAGGCAACCAACCTCCTGTACCTGAAGAACTCCCAGGCCTCCATCGACGCCAATGACGCATGGTTCTATCTTGGCATGGGCCGTGACACGGATCAGATGGACAAGGTTCTCACCACCACCTCCGGACACAAGTGGCCGACAGGCGTAACCTTCACCACCGAAGAATCTGACGAACTGGATCTTTACGATGCCAACCTCGGCACCTATGTGGTTGAGCAGTGCACCTCCTTCCTCGTTGGAAACAAGGATGTTAATGATGACGCCCTGTGGAATGCATACATCGACGGACTGAGCCAGTATCATGCAGACCGCGTACTTGAGCTGCGCCAGAACTGCTATGACCGTTATCTGTCCCGTTAATAACAAATATCCCCGGTAAGACTTACAGAAATCCCTGTTCAGGCTTTTCTACAGGCTGACCGGACCAAGGAGCGGCAGGGGGCTTCGAAAGACGCGCCCTGCCGCTCCTCTTTCATCTTGTTTATTCTCAGGAAGGGAGTCATAGAGAATGGCCAATAATAAGACCGTAATCAATACACACTATAAGCGCCTGTCACTGGGACAAAAAATTGCTCGGGACTTCGGCCACAACAAGTACAAATACCTGATGATGGTGCCCGTGCTGGCGTATCTGTTCCTGTTCTGTTACAAGCCCATGTACGGCATCCAGATTGCTTTCAAAAACTACCGGATTGCCAGAGGTATCGAAAAAAGTGCCTGGGTCGGACTTTACTGGTTTGAGACATTCTTTAATGATCCTTACTTCTGGCGTTTGCTGCGGAACACGTTTGTCATCTCCGGACTGACCATTCTCTTTGGCTTTCCGGCGCCAATCTGTCTGGCACTCATGCTGAACGAAGTCAGGAACAACAAGTTCAAGCGTACCGTCCAGACAATCACGTATATGCCCTATTTCATATCCCTCGTTGTTCTCTGTTCCCTGGTTAAAATCTATACCCAGCAAAACGGCCTTGTATCCGACATTGTCGCCTTCTTCGGAGGGACAAAGCAAAACTGGCTGCAGGATCCGCGGTATTACCGCGTCATCTATGTGGTTTCCGATATCTGGCAGGGCATCGGCTGGAATTCCATCATCTATCTGGCAGCACTGGCCGGAATCGATCAGGAAATGTATGAAGCGGCACGTATAGACGGTGCAAACCGGTTCCAGCAGATGCTGCACATCACCCTGCCCGGCCTTCTTCCAACAGTCACCATTCTCTTCATCCTGCGCATGGGCTCCATCCTCAACGTAGGATATGAAAAGACCCTGCTGCTGTATCAGCCGACCACCTATGAAGTCGCAGACGTATTCTCCACGTATACCTACCGGATTTCTCTTGGTGCCACCTCCGGACAGCCCCAGTACTCTCTGTCCACAGCGGTCAGCCTTTTCAATACGATTGTCAATGTGGCTTTCCTGCTGTTAACCAATTACATCAGCAGCAAGACAACTGACTCCAGTCTGTTCTGAGCAGGGAGGGATCAATATGACAGCTAATGCAATCAAACACGACAACCGTATTAAGGAAACCTTGGGCAGCCGGATCTTCAACGTGATCAATGCAATTCTGCTGCTGTTCCTGTGCGTGCTTACCCTGTATCCCATGTGGTACTGTCTGGTCGCATCCTTTACCGCGACCAGCTATCTCTCCGCGCATCAGGGCATCATGCTCCTGCCGCATGTCGTCACCACAAGCGCATACCGGCTCGCATTCACCCATCCCCTGCTTCTGAGCGGATACAAAAACATCCTGATCATTCTTCTGGTATCCCTTCCCATCAATATCCTGCTGACACTGTTTACCGGATATTTTCTCGCTTCAAAAAATGTGCTGCTTAAGCCGGTCATTCAGTTTCTCATCATGTTCACCATGTTCTTTAACGGCGGCATGATCCCAATTTACCTGAACATCCGGGATCTTGGCATCTACAATACCCTGTGGTCCCTGATTCTGCCCGGCGCAATCAGCGTCTACACCTGCATTATCTGCCGGACAGCCATTCAGGCCGTACCTGAGAGTCTGACCGAATCAGCCTATCTCGACGGTGCAAATGACCTGGTCATCGTATTCAGGATCACACTCCCCCTCATCATGCCGACCATCGCTGTTCTGCTCCTTTACTACGGTGTCGGACACTGGAATGCATGGTTCCCGGCCAGCATTTACCTGCAGGACAACAACAAACTGCCGATTCAGAACATTATGCGTTCCATTCTGATCGCAAACTCCAACCTTCTGAACTCCTCCGGAAGTGAAATGGACCGTGTCGATGATTTTGCCGAGACCATCAAATACTCGACCATCATCCTGACAACCGTACCTGTTCTTTGCATCTATCCTTTCCTGCAGAAGTTCTTCGTAAAGGGCGTTATGGTAGGTGCCGTCAAGGGCTAATCACCATCTGACCATTTATGGCCACATGGTCTTTCGCCATCGGCCTTGTATGCTGCCCGCCATTGACCCCTGGCGCTTCGCGTCAGGGCAGCCCAAACATAATCCTGACACTGATGAGAGAGAAGAAATGAACACATTCAATATTACATCCGCGTTTCAGGATGCGTCCTGGATCCGCGACATGGAAGACAAACTTAACCGGAAAATGGCATACGCCATCGGCAAAGCCAGAGAAGCCGGATGCATCCCCTATACGACCGACGGCAAAGCCTGGAAGGATAACCCCATTGGCTGGTGGACAAACGGCTTCTGGCCTGCAAACATGTGGCAGATGTTCCGGATGACCGGCGATCAGATCTACCGGGATGAGGCAGTCCGCGCAGAGCAGATGCTGGATGCCGCACTGCAGGATTTTAAAAACCTGAGCCATGACGTCGGCTTTATGTGGCTGATCCAGAGCGGTGTACGGTATGCACTGGAACAGAATCAGGACAGCTTTGACCGTACACTGTATGCAGCACATATGCTGGCATCCAGATACAATCCAAACGGTTTCATCCGTGCCTGGAACGGCAAAGGCAGGGAAGGCTGGGCCATTGTAGACTGTATGATGAACCTGCCGCTGCTTTACTGGGCCACTGAGGAAACCGGTGATCCCAGATTCCGTCAGATTGCAATGAATCACGCGGACACGACGATCAAGTACTTTGTACGGCCGGATGGTTCATGCAACCATATCGTGATCTTTGATCCGGAAACCGGCGCGTTCCTTGATAACCCCGGCGGACAGGGCTATGAATCCGGTTCCAGCTGGAGCCGCGGCCAAAGCTGGGCTCTGTATGGATTCGTGCTTTCCTGGCTGCACACCGGCGAGACCAGATATCTGGATACCGCCAAACAGGTGGCCAACTATTTCATCAGCCAGATCACAGATGACTGGATGCCCAGATGCGACTTCCGCCAGCCTGCCGAGCCGGATATCCGGGACAATGCTGCCGGAAACATCGCCGCCTGCGGCCTGATTGAACTGGCCCGTGCCCTGCCGGAACTGGAAGGAAAGCTTTATTTCGATGCCGCTATACGCATTCTGAAGGCACAGGAAAAAGACGCTGCCAACTGGGCACTCGATGACCCGGCCATTTTCACCAAATGTACCTCTGCATGGCATGATATTCCCGGAAGGCACATGACCATGACCTATGGAGATTATTACTTTATTGAAGCCATCAACAAGCTGAGAGGCGACAATCTCCTGTTCTGGTATCCCAACCGCTGATCATAAACCAAATGGAGGACGGAATGAGAAAAATTCTTTCTTTAAACGACGGATGGCGCTTCGTCATGCATGATGCAGATCCCGCACGCATGCCGGAGGATGGCGAAGCCGTCTGCCTGCCCCACAGCTGGAACGCCGTTGACGGGCATGACGGGCACGACATTGACAAGCCTTCCAGGGACTGGTCCCAGGGAGATCTGCAGGCTGCTCCTGCCGAGCATTACAACCGGGGCGGTTACTGGTACTTCCATTCCTTTGATACCCCTGTCCAGCCGCTTCCCGGCGGCAGAACCTATGTGGAAATCCCTGCTGCAGGACAACAGGCGGAGATCTATGTAAACGGACAACTGGCTGCCTCTCACGAAGGTGGTTATTCTGCCTTCCGGGCAGATGTCACCGATCTGTGCAGTGCCAAAGACAATCTGCTTGCCATTCATGTCAGCAATGAATTCAGGACCGGCATTTATCCGCAGCATGCTGACTTTACATTCTATGGCGGACTGTACCGCGGCGTGAACCTGATCAGCGTCGCCAGCGCGCATTTCGATCTTGACTATTACGGCGGTCCGGGCATCAGCATCCATGCCGTGCCCGATGAATTCTGCGCATGGTTCGACCTCAAAGCCTGGGTCTGCAATGCCGATGAAAACCACACTGTATTCTGGTCCATCCTCGGACCGGACGGCACGGAAAGCGCGAGCGCACTGCGTCCGGCAAATGCCCCGGATGTAAAAGTGCCGGTTTACGCACCGAAGCTCTGGAGCCCCGACTCCCCGAATCTTTACACTGTCACGGCCCAGCTGATCCGCCGCAACGAAGTGGTGGACGAGGTAACGCTCCGTACCGGCATCCGTTCCTTCTCCTGTACACCCGACCAGGGATTCTTCCTGAACGGCAGAGCGCTTCCGCTGCGCGGTGTATGCCGCCATCAGGACCAGCTGTATAAAGGAAACGCGCTGACGCGCGAGGATCATTTTCTGGATGCCGGACTCATCAAGGAACTCGGTGCCAATGCGATCCGCCTTGCCCATTACCAGCATTCACAGGATTTCTATGACGCCTGCGATGAACTGGGCTTTGTGGTCTGGGCTGAAATTCCCTTTATCACGATCATGAATGAAGATCCTGCTGCCCATGAGAACTGCATTTCACAGATGAAGGAGCTCATCATCCAGAGTGCTCATCATCCCTGCATCTGTTTCTGGGGACTTTCGAATGAAGTGCTGCTGGGCGGAAAGCTTTCCGACAATCTGGTTGAAAACCACCATGACCTGTGCCAGCTGGTCAAGTCACTGGATCCCACCCGCCTGACCACACTCGCTCATGTAGCCAATACCCCGGAGGACTGCGGCCTGCATGATTTTACGGATGTTGAGGCATATAACCACTACATGGGCTGGTATGTCGGTTCTGTGGAGGATAACGGACCATGGCTCGATCAGTATCACCGGAATTATCCAAACCGCTGCATCGGCATCTCTGAATATGGCGCCGAGGGCATCATCACTTATCATTCTTCAGCCCCTGAGGCAAAGGACTACTCAGAAGATTACCAGGCGCTTTATCACGAACATATGGCAAAGGTATTTGCCGAGCGTCCCTGGATCTGGGGCAGCTTCCTTTGGAATATGTTCGACTTCGGAGCGGCAGCCCGCAATGAGGGCGGCGTCGCCGGCAGGAACAACAAAGGCCTGATGACCATTGACCGCAAGATCAAAAAGGACAGCTACTACATTTATCACGCATACTGGAGCAAAAAGCCCATGATCCACATCTGCGGCAAACGGTATGCCCAGCGTGCCGGTGAGACGACCGAAATCCGCGTATACTCCAATCAGCCGCTTGTAGAGCTGTATCTGAATGGAAAACTGCAGGAGGTCAGATCCGCAGACAAGGTATTTGTCTTCACGGTGCAGCTGCAGGACGGCATGAATGCCGTTACCGCTGTTGCAGGGGACGTCTCCGATTCCACCATTCTCGAAAAGACTGCCTGTGAGCCCGACATCTACACCCTTCCCTCCGTCCGGCTGAGACATGAGATGCGCGCGGAGCTGCTGCGCGGTGTTCCCTCTGACATCATGGACAAGCCCGTTTCCGCGCCGGACGGCTTCTGTTCGGCAAAGGACCCGGTCAGCCTGCTTGCCGCCAATGAACAGAGCAAACCCGTTCTTGAAAAGGCTGTTTTCCTGGCCTTTAAGCTGGGTGAGTATGCAACCGGTGATGTTCAGCGCATGCTGAGGCGATTCCCGGATGGTCCCCTTGAAGCTCTTGGTCCCTTCAGAGGTGACCCCGAACTTCTGAAAGCAATCAACTATTATCTGAATCAGATTCCAAAAAGCTAAAAAGGTGCCGGCATTTCCGTCAGATTAAAAATCGGAAATGCCGGCTTTTTTTTGCGCCATCCTGTTACTCCAGATGGGGCTGCGTACGTTCGAGCATTCTGGCAAAAGGATAGAATGCGTACTCTGCACTGTCCAGACAGTCAACCGGATAGCTGCCGTTATCCGTTCTTGCCCATTCTCCGAGTTCATACGCATGTTCATCCCATGTGGCCATCTGATAGGCTTCCTGCCACTGCGACAGATGCCTGGCAATGAAGAAACGTCCCTGCATCTGCAGCATGCAGGTCAGCTCTATTCTGGCATTTATGCCGTCCGCCTTGTCAAAGGCGTGAACCGCAATCTTTCCAAGTCCCCGGCGGATCATCTCCTCCTTCAGCGCTGTCTTGAACAGCTTTGCTGCCGAATCAACATAAACACGTCCCAGCATTGGAAACTGGCGCGACCACAGCACCAGCCGCTCGACAATCAGCTGGGCGTACTTTGCTTCCGTCATCTTGTCCGAGATTCCCTGCTTGTGATAAACGCCGTCGACGATCACCATGTTCTGCCATCCCTGTGTAAACCCGACCAGCGTTGCACAGGTCGCATCCGTACCGCCCACATCAATGCCGACGGCCATGTCCAGATAGCGGGTACTCATCGTTGTTGTCCGGTCCACGATCATCCGTTCCGGATCATAGGACGAGTAAATCCGTCCGCTTGCTGCTGTCCGCAGTCCGAGAATGTCTGACTGATACCACAGACTGGAACGGTCATATTTTGCCAGTTCCCTCAGGAGCTGCTCATCTCCCAGCGAAAGATTTCCAAAGATTGTAAAATGCCCGTAATTGTATCCCGGATTCACTCCGCGCCGTTTCAGCTCATCCTGATAATCCAGGAATTCGGAATAAAACCAGTGAGAGGGCGGTTTCGGGTTCAGATCAAAAAAGATCTGCCGCTTCCTTGACGCCAGGGTCCGGTCAATACACTCCTTCATGAATGATGGATGGCATTCATTCACCTCTGTCACATATACACTGCCATAGCTGTTGCCCTTAATACGTGCGGCATCGTCCGCCTTCTTTCCGCCGGCAATGATCACAACCTTCTCCCCATTGACCGAGCGGATGAAGAGTGCCTCCCGCCCCCGGTACTTTCCCATCTTGCTGCGTCCGGCAAAGATATGCATCAGGCCGAAACCGTTGCTGTCAATGATATTCATCTTAACTGCAGCCGTGCTGACACCGCCGCACAAATGAAGTTTGTCCGGATGAATATCAAGTGCACATGCCCACGCTATGAGATTTATGATGTTCTTTCCGGCACGCTTGCCGCCCTCTGCCACATTCAGCCAGCTTTCACGCGAATCGGCAATATACCGTGCCTGGTCTTCCGTCAGGGGTGCATATGGAATCATCTGCTTTTCTCCCCTCCTGCGCCCATTTCCATGCACTTCGCTGCCTGCAAAGCCCGGTCAGGACCTGTCTGACTTCTCTGTCTGTTTTGCATTCAGTGTCTCTATCGTTCTCACCGGCAGCGGGCGGTTAATCAGGTCAGCCAGTGCCAGCATCTGCTCATTGGATTCACGGATAATATTCTCATCGATCGGCTGCTCCGGATGATCGCTCTGTCCCAGCATGTTCTTTCCCAGAAAAATCGCCATCATGGAACTGGATTTGGACAGAAGCAGCTGGTTCTTGCGCAGCGCCACTTTCACAGGTGTCACCTTCTGTTTGTATACCTGTTCAAATCCCATTCCATACTCTGCCTGACACCATTCATCCAGCGTCTTGTGGTCTATGCCGCCGAAGAAGTCACAGATGTCCTGTTCGCTGCAGGCCAGCTGGCAGTATGTTTCAAAATAATGCTTGTCTATCTGCACTGTCTTCTCATCCACTCCTGCCTTCCCCCTCTCAGCATTCATCCAGATCTTTCGGCATATTATCCGCATGTCCTGTTCCCGTGTACTGCGCCGCCTGTCGTTTTATCACTAACCTGCCTATTACAACTGACCTTTGTTCTTATCGTGCAGCCGACCCAGACCGTCATTCAGCCCAGCATTGGCCTGCATTGAATCCCGATTTCCGTCAGGCGGTCATACTTTTCCTGCATATCCGATTCACTCTGACAGTCAATCACCAGCTGATACTCCATCTTCATCCCTTCCGGTTCCGGCGGGATAATATCGTCCATGTCTTCTTCCCCATCTGTCCCGTTTCCAAATCCGAAGAGTCCTTCCATATCCAGTGTTTCTGAAAGACCTGAAAGCAGCTCACCGAGCACATCATCATCCCATGGCGTTTCCATTGTCGCCTGATTGTGCTCCAGCATATAGGCATCCCTTTCCTCGGGAGACAGATGATCCAGTCTGAGAACGGGAACACCGGAATCCGGAATTCTGATCCTGCCCTCTTCTGTGAGTTCCTGAAGTGCCTGCAGACGTCCGTGTCCTTCCACAATCAGCCCTTTGTCGCCCCAGATGCCAATGGGATCCAGAAAACCAAATGTAAGTATGCTGTTCCGGATGTGTTCAATCTGTTCCCTGGTGTGTACCTTTGGATTTCTGGCATGCCTGTGAAAAGCATTCAGCGGCAGTCCGCAGCCGGTATTCACCCACTGTATCTCCTTCACGCTGGCAGCCTGACTTTTCGATGCCGCATTTCCTGTCCTGTTTTGATGTCCCTTCACCCCGGGGTTCTCCTGCTTATTCATGATCTGCTCCTTAATGACATAGTCGTACTTTCGGCAATGTATCAGTTGTCATTATCTGACAGGCCAGCATATACGCTGTGCCCGACCTTTCCTGAGTCACTTGCTGCCAGTGCCGTCTCCATCTCCTGAATTTCCGCATTCACCATTGCCTCAAGCAGTTCGATATCCAGTGTAAACCCCTTTGTCTCAAGCAGTTCCTGGACATAGGAAAGCTTTTCACGTCCATGTCCGGCACCATACA
>JAFUHD010000318.1 GCA_017469025.1 Clostridia bacterium | reverse complement strand
TCAACGCTTAGACAATAGCGTCGCCGCTATCGACCCATGAGGCATTACGAGTGGTGCGGCTGCACACCTTACTCGGTGGGGATTCCACCCACTAAACTACGCGTACCGCGTGGCGCACCAGAAAATCCTGCGTGGACGTTTGCAAATGCCGATCAGGAGATGTGGGAGTTCTCTCAGAATCATATCGGAACTCTTATTTGGACGGAGTTACTTCCAAGGCTTCAAGCGTTAGAAACCCAGACTTGGAGTGAGATACTGGTCCGTAATAAGAAGCAAAATCACTCATTGGATCTGAATGAGTTGAACAAAGTAGCGCAAGATAGGCTTGCTTCAAGGTATATAGAAGCAGAATCGTTGATTTCGTTAAGAATAACTGGCAATCATAGATTGTACGGTTACATGACAGGTATGGTTTTCAATATACTATGGCATGATGATGACCACGGAGATAATAACACATGTGTATGTAGGTCTCGTTTAAAACATACATAAAGGAAAGCGGCTTCACAGGAGTTTCAATGCTCCCATGAAGCCGTTTTCCGTTGTTACCGCCCGAAGATTGCTGGCTCAAATTATCTTGTTCTCGAAATCCCTAATTTGAACCGCCTTTTGAAGGGCAGCGCTCGTTTTGTATTTGGGTCTCGTCAGTCCTTGTCCAGTCGGGCAAGTGCCTCACTGGCATCCGGGTATTCATACTTTGCAGCTTCCTGATATAACGCAATTGCTTTATTCAGATCCCGGTCCACCCCAAGTCCCTGTTCATAGAGAACACCAAGTTCGTATCCGGCAGCGACAACACCGGTAGCAGATTTATTCTCAGACGCTTCCACAGAGGCAAAGAGCTCTGCTGCTTTCTCATAGTCCTGCTCCACGCCAAGCCCATGCTCAAACAGCAGACCGAGGTAGTAACCGCTTGTCAGATCACCGGCTTCTACACCTTTGGCATAATATTCGGCAGCTTTTTCAAAATCCTGTTCTACACCCAGGCCCTGTTCATATACCATGCCGACATATCTGGCCGCTTTCATGCTTCCAGCTTCGCACGCCTCCATGAAGAGCTGAAGCGCTTTTTTATAGTCCTGCTCTACTCCGTCGCCGTTCATATAGGCGATACCTTCATTGAGTGTCTGCAGAGAACCGCCTCCTGATCCATTTCCCCGTCCGCCATTGCGGGGTGCTTCAGCTGTCGCACCAGTGCAGATCACCAGCAGTGACAACATCATGAGCACGCCGATCATTTTCTTCATTTGCAGCCTCACCTGCTCTGTTCAAACAGCCAGTCACGGACCGCTTCCAGCTTGTATGCGAAATCGAAAGACGTCATATGCTCACCCGCGCCGCTTCCGGCAGTCTGACCTTCCGCAAGTGTCGTTCCCAGCGTGAAGGTCACAAAATTAGCCTTGTTTCCTTCTTTTAACAGAGATGCAACAGCTGCCTTCTGGGTTTCAGCATCATCCTGTGCACTCCATTCTGCATGGCTGTAAGCAGCGCCATCCGTATCGAAAAGGGCAATAAGTTCCGCCTGCCCTGCAGATGCTTTCGGGTCACCTGCAGAAACAACATAGAAGAAGTTTTTCTGTTCCAGTCCGTCCAGCAGGCTGGTATTCCACTGGCTGCCAACAAACAGATAGGCAGCAAAGAAATCCGGATATTCAATACTCAGATGGAATGACGTCATACCGCCCATGGACTGACCGGTCGTATAGATCCGGTCCGTATCAATGGAGTACGTCTCTGTCAGCGACTGAAGCAGACGCATGGCGGTGTCGATCTGGCTGGAATGATTGAAATTGTCATCCACAACGGTTTCTGTAAATACAGGCACAACCACAAAAGCCGGATGCTTAGCCTGTTCTTCCTCTGTCGCCCAGATCAGACCGCCCCAACCCTGCGTCAGCACATAATCGGTTCCACGCCCGACAGCGCTGGCATCCGGGATAAACTGAATCATGGGATAGCTCTGTGCTTCATCATAATTCTCAGGAATATACAACTGATATTGCAGACTGGTGCCGGATTCAGCATCATCATAGGTTAGCAGCTGGAATTTAGGAGCAACTTCGGTGATCATAGTCTGAAGTTCAGCATCGCCGGACTTGTCTGTACCGCCGCCGTTGCCGCCGCGCATACCGCCCTGACCACCGCCTGGGCCGCCATTGCCGCCCCGCCCTCCACCAGGGCCTTCAGCAAAAGATACGACAGCGGTACACAGAAGCACCAGGGCAAGTACCATACAGATAATCTTTTTCATAGTGGTTATCCTCCTCAAGCATTTTGATATCCGGTCTTACGCTTCCGCTGCTCGATATCATATACAGTTTAACACAAAACCTTAAATGTACCTTAAAATCAATTACTTTCTGATGATATGACGACTGCTGTAACGGGCTAACATCAGGTGTTAATTGTTTTCAATCAGCTCATACACAAATACTTCATGTATCTCTTCGCTGTACCCTTCATAAAAACCAGACGGCATTCCAGCAATGATTTTTGCTCCCCTGTTATACAGAAGCAGAAATTGTCCACGGTCTTTATCAAATGTCAGTCCTTCAATCTCTCCCTGTCTCGTCACATCATCAAACGTTTTTTCAAGCATGACGTCCCCGGTTTCTCTGTTTTCCGCAACAACCACCCTGTACATATGGTCCGGTGCATGATCATCCGCGTCTCCGTCATCACTCGTTACATACAGATTCCCATCATAATAAGCAATCCCCTGTATCCATTTCGGGCCTGGCTGCATCCTGAGTTTTCCTTTGTAATCTCCTGTATCGAGATCATACATGTACAGAAACTCACTGGATACATCATCAATCCACGACGTCATATACACAATCCTGCAATCAGGATCTACAGCGATTCCGCTGCACTCCATCTGACCAGTGGCAGGACTGAAGGGAAAGACCCTCTTAAGTTTCAACGTATCGCCGTCATAAACGGCAACCTGTATATTTTTCCCTTCTCCATCCATAAAGTATTCCACACCCAGATACAGTTCGTTGTTGTACACATCGATGTCACCGATATGGTTAACCTCCAATGTGTAGCCCTCAAACGGCTCGCTATTTTCTGCAATAAGATTCCAGTCCTCATCATATTTTGACAGTGTCCCGGATCCGCTTACCCAGTAATATCCATTTTCTGTACATACGCCCTGTCTGCCTGCAACGGTATGAACGGCTGTGAGCTCATATCTGAAATCAGATTCCGCCGTACCGCTGCATCCATATAGAAAAAACAAAACCAAAAGGCTGAGCAGCATTACATTCTTTTTGCGCATTCCCGTTTCCTCCACAAATCATACTTCTTCGTCATCTTTTCCCAACAACAACTTCTTTAATGACACAACTCTGCTTTCGGCAGCGTACCAATAGCAGATGGCTTTATTTGACACACCGGCAGGTGAATATACAACCTGCAACTTGTCCGCAGGAATGCCGGAGTCCCTGGCGTTCATGTCCAGGGCAGCAGATAGAGATCGCTTTCTAACCAAATAAAACTTACAGCCGAAACTCAGTGTGCTTCTTCTGGAAAGCCGTGGGTGTCATTCCTGTCTGTATCCTGAAAAGCCGGCAGAAATAATCCGGATCATAGTATCCGCTGAGCAGGGCAACTTCGCTGACGGGCAGTTTCTGCAGCAGCAGACGCTTGGCATACCGGATGCGTATATCTGTCAGGTAACCATGCGGTGTCATGCCGGTCGTCTGCTGAAAGATCCTTCTCAGATAATCCCTGTTGTAGCCCGTCGCTGTAAGCGCATCTGTCACCTGAAAATCAGGATCGCTGTATGAGGCTGTGATGTTCTGAATAACCCGGCTTACGGCAGGATTAATGGGCTGCTGTGTCACACTTTCCCCTATCATTTCCAGAACCGCATTGTATACCGTTTCTGTAACCTGGTCCTTTTCTTTCTGGAGCAGATAACGGGATAAAAGGATTATCATAAGATTTGTCATGGTATGACAGCTGTCATCCGACAAAATCAGCGGCTGGGTGACCGTCTGCAGGTTTTGATGAGGTACATCCGTCCGCTTCAAAGTATCCGTCCGCAGATAAATATCCCTGAACCCGCCAGGGGCTGTTTTCCTGTGCGGCATTTCCGGTGGAATCACATGAACGGACCCGGGCGCAAACGGATACGCCTGTTCCCCAATTTCAGCCGTCCCTTCGCCTTCTGTATTCACAATGATCTCATAGCAGTCATGCCAGTGAAGTTCATGATCCACAAGTCGGTTTGGGGAAGCACCAACCAGCAGCAGTGCCATGCTCTTTCACCCTTTCAAATAACAGGATCCTGACATTTACTATATCAGTACACGTCGTTTTTGTCCAGTTTATTTGTCGGTTCTGTTCTGACAGAAATCTGACCAGGGCGTTATAATTTAACCATCACAGACAAACGAAAGGAAGCGTAGAGCAATGGAAGGCACGATGCGGCAAATGGTAATGGCAGGACCCAGGAAGAGCAAAATTATCGAGGTCCCCATTCCTCAGTACAATGATGATGAAATGCTGGTAAAAGTTACTCTGACCGGTATGTGTCACTCCGAGTGGTACCCATGGGCTACTGCCAGTGAAGGCGATATTCTGGGACATGAATCCATCGGTGTTGTAGCAGAGATCGGCAGGAATGTGAAAGGATTTAAGGTCGGTGACCGTGTGACCGGTCTGGGCGGCGGTGCATACAAAGAATACATCGTGGTTTCTCCTGAAAAAACCGCTCATGTGCCTGATTGTCTCAAAGATGAGGACGCCATTTCAGAACCGCTGGCATGCCTGCTCTCGGCTGCTATGAAGCTGCCTGTGGAAACACTCGGCGACACCGTTGCCGTTGTTGGATGCGGCTATATGGGTCTGGGGACGATTTCCCTTTTCAAGGCCATGGGTTATGGCAACATCATTGCCATCGACAAACGTCCGGAAGCACTTGAAAATGCGAAGAAATTCGGTGCAACTGAAACCTATCTGCCTGATGATATTCCTGAAATGTACCGCAGCAATTTTGAAACCATCGGCAAAGCTGACCTGACCCGCAGCGGCGATAACGCCAATGTATTTGCCCCCGGCATTCCAACGGTTATGGAGTTTTCAGGTACGGAAGACGGACTGCAGCTGGCAGGCGAACTTGTCAAGGCTCACGGACGTCTGGGGATCGGCGGTTACCATAATGACGGCCCACGCTCCATCGACTACAAGCTGTGGAACTTCAAGGCCATAACCACCATTAACTGCCATGAGCGCCGAATCGATTATGAAGCCGGTCTGTGCCGACGCTGCATGGAACTGCTGGAAAAGGGCATCTGGAAATTCACAGGTGTCACCAAAATCTTTGACATGAAAGACTTTGACAAAGTCAGCGAAATGATGGAGCACCATACTGACAACTTCATCAAAGCTGCTATTCGTCCCTGATCTGTTTCAAACAGGCGCCCATACGGACGCCTGTTTTGCTGTTCTGCATGCCTCTGCCATAACTCAAAGCCATGGCAATATATTAACGCTGTGTCCAGCGTCATTGGTTCCAGACGAAATTCTCCGGTGTTCCATGATATTGTTCAAACCTGATCAAGTTAGAGCAAGTACCTCAAGAATGAACACTGTTTTTAACAGCTGTATGAAGTCCATATGCCGGCAAAAAAATCACAAAAACATCTGTTGTAACTATTTGCATTACAATGCAAGCAGGATATACTGCCCGTATCAGATAAAACATTCGTAGTTACATCTGGCAAGATCACTTCAAGGAGATTCCCGTTTTGAAGAGAAGTGTCACACTTTTACTTACCGTCGTCATAATCCTGACTGGACTGATTGCTTATGCTGAGGAGGAAATTATGATCTGGGCTTATGGTGCAATGCCGCTGAACAATGGAAATGTTGGTATAATCTTTTACACCGCTGCCTATTATAAACTGGAAGGTATCAAAGACCCTGCCAGTCCCGAATTTGCTCCCTATACCGCCGAAGAAATCGCTGTCATCACAAATGGTGCAGCGAACTACCGTTTCGACGCGCCAGCCAATGCCCTGATCGGTGTCACCGTTGCAGATTCCGATGTCGTTTTCTGGTATGACGCAACAAATGCTGCTGCCATCGTCAGCCATGCGGATCCCCTGACCCTGGATACCGCCACCGGCGCATTCGCCACTGCTGAAGGTGTAACGGCAGCCTCCCCCATCAAATAATCGAAGTCAGAGCCAGGCGTCCCTGATTAGTCCATAGAGTTGTCTTCCGACAACTCTATTTTTTTAGCTGTCATGGTCTTCCTGTCTATTGCGCCTCTTTTGTGTCAGTGGACTCACGCCGCATGAAAAGCAGACAGCATGCTGTTTCCAATTGAAAAACAATTACAACAAAACCGGACAGATTGCACATGGAATCCGGACGAAATCTTTCAGTCTGGTAAACGAATCGTTAACTTATCAAAGACATTTCCCGATAGAAAAGAAGGTTCCCGGGGAACTGACAGCATTATTTACTTTTCATATTCGCCTTCCTATCCGTTAGGATCTCCTTCTCTGCCTGCCCACAGCCCTGTTCCATCGGCAGGCATTGGATGCCATTCTGCTTTACGCACAGGGATGAACAGTGGATGGGAAAGTGAATTCCCGCATACAGGAGCGGAATGTCCGTCTTATCAACTTCTGCCTTGGCCCCGGATCGCCATGCTCTGCTCTGTACTTTGACCTGCACTCCGGACAGTATTATGACATGCGGCTTGTGACCAGAACTGAGGCAGATATGCCGGAAGGGTTGCTCGGATATAGTACTGCCCAAAGAGAAATCCAGGAAATCAAGAAATTACAACAAGAAGACATCTTCGTAGGATCTTAAGGAATAAGGACAGGCTTCATAGGAAGCATCAAAACATGATGCTTGCCTGAAGCTTTCTGAAAGCTCGCTGTTTCGTCTGAGATCAGGAAACAATAAATGTGGAAATGAGCGTATGCAGAGGTGTTGCAGGTAAACGTTATAAAGTCTAACGCATATCCTCCAATCTTTTGAGCACCCCGCTGATTCCAACAGGCATTCCGGTGCTCCACTCTGTTGCCTGAAGCGTATTCACGCTTTTTCCCTCTGGATCAATGGCATCCGGTGCTCCCCCAGAACGGAGTACACGATTCGTTTACAAACACACATCGCAAACAATCATCTGCCACCTTTGCAAAATCATGACTCGCAGGATGTCTGTTTCCTCCGAAATCCAAATGAACATTGCACGGTGTAAGCAGAGCGTATAATCAGGTTTTTCTGAAAATTGTGCAGCACCCGCAAGTTTCACCGGCCGGACAATAATAAGCCGTTTTTACACCTCCCTTCTGCTAAAAATGAAATCAGGCACTGCCTGAATGGACAGTGCCTGATAAGTGATTACTTGTTGTCAGCCTCAACAGCCTGAGCAGCAGTACGGCCGGAAACAAAGATTTCAACGATCGCGTTGCCGCCAAGACGGTTGCCGCCATGGATGCCGCCAGTTACTTCGCCAGCTGCATAGAGACCAGGAATTGCCTTGCCTTCTGCATCAAGCACATGACGGTCGGTGTCAACGACAACACCGCCCATGGTGTGGTGAGTAGACGGAGCCATCAGACGGATGGTCAGCAGTGTGCCGTCAAGATCATAGGTGTCGACATCATAAGAGCCGTCATCCTTCTTGGAAACATTGCCGATGCAGCGGGAGGCAATGGCCTTGCCCACATCCGGATACTCGCTGCCGGTCATGACAGCCATGTCATAGGTGCGGATGGTATCAAGAACAACCTGAGGATCTGCCTCAACGCCAAGCTCTGTGAACAGGCTGCCCAGCTCTGTGGCATTCCGGCGATAATAACGGCCGGCAAAGTCACCTTCGCCCAGCTGGATCGGGCCAGGAATCTTCTCTTCGGCATTGTAGATCTCGAGGAACACACCCTTGGTGCCGTTCACTTCGATACCGTTGCGGAACTCAGCCAGAGAGAGCACGTCACGCTCAGAACCTTCATCAACAAAACGATGGCCGGTGGTCGGGTTGATATAAACCGCATAGTTGCCGCCGCCGAAGGCCAGGTTTCCATTGTCAACCCAGGAAATCGGCATCAGCTGAGTGAAGCCCATACCGGTTACTGCAGCACCGGCTTCCTTGGCCATCGAGATGCCGTCGCCCTGCAGAGAGGAGCGGTTGGTCGTCTTGGTGGCAGTGGAGAGGTACTCGCTGGACCAGTAAACGTTTTCGTCAACAACTTCCTGGATATTGGCCGCATAGCCGCCAGTGGCCAGGATAACACCCTTGTTTGCATGAGCGGTCACCTCAGTGCCGTCATAGCGGGTCGCCTTGACGCCGGTTACCTTGCCATCTTCGGTAATCAGGGAATTGGCCGTGGTGCGCAGCATTACTTTGTTGGCCTCATTGGCCTTGAGGAAAGCAGTCATAGGCGCCATGAAATAGGTGCCCCAGCGTCCGCCGTAATTTTCGGCAACACCGTCGCCGTCGGTATCCACTTCGGCTCCGACGAACTCATTCTCACGATACCAGAGAGCACCAATCAGAGTCGGCTGTGTATTCTCAACGAAGGTAGAGCCCATGGACTCCAGCCACTCCTTGAGGCCCTGGCCGCCATTGATGAACTGGCTGACCAGATTGATGTCACCATAGATCCACTGGGACTTGTCCGCGCTCTGGCGCAGTCCGCCATAATAGGTCTGGAAGATATGCAGATTCAGCGTGGAGAACAGGGTCAGCTGGTTTTCCGGCGTGCCGGCATCCAGCTTCGGCTGTGCCCAATCAAGATATGCCTGGATCTCTTTCTTCAGTTCCTGCAGAACCGGCAGGTACTCGGCATGAACACCATGCTTGCTGAGCTCGGCAGCATCGCCTGCCACAAACTCATGGTCAACATAATAGGCCTCGTCAAACGGCTCTTCGCTCCAGTTGAGGATCATCTTGAGCTCATTGATACAGCCCTGAACGGACTTCACCTTGTCATAGGTGGCACCGGTGTAAGCATAAACGCCGGTGGTGGCATCCGGATCGGCCGGATCCCATACGAGGTAAGGCATAACGGACTGATACTGACCGCCGGAAACCAGCGTATTGCCGCCGACCTCAGCGTTCTTTTCAATGATCAGAACGGTATTGCCATCCTGGGCAGCCTGCGCGGCCGCTGCGATACCGGCACCGCCGGCACCAACGATGACCACATCATAGGTCACTTCGATCGGCGCCTCAGCAGCATGCTCAACCTTGGCTGCCTTGAAGGCATCCAGATTGGTACAGCCGGCCTGCTCTGCTGCATCATTTACAGCAGTGCGGAGTGCACGGGTGGAGAAAGTGGCACCGGATACGCCATCAACGCCGGATCCATTGGCAGCAATCATATCCGGGATCATGATATCATACGCCACGTCGCCCACGTGAGCAGTCTCACCGGAGGCAACAACTTCCACACCAGTCAGCGCATTCTCGGAGAATGTTACAGCCACGGTTACCGGACCATTGTATCCCTCAGCAGTCGCCTCATAGGTACCGGCCGTAAATGCAACCTCAGCGGTATTCTCGACGGCTTCGCCACGTGCAGCAGCCAGAGCCTTCTCAACAGCTTCCTTTACGCCGTTTGAAGACATCGTAGCACCTGCCACTGCGTCAAAGTCAGCACTGTCCTTGCCAGTCATGGCTTCAATCATCGCCGGGAAAGCAGGCTCGCCGAACGGCTGCTCGCCCTGACCCTTGATTTCAATTGCCGTGATGGCATTTTCATCTACGGTAACCTTTACCGTAATGGCATCCGGCGCTGTGTCGTATCCGGGTGCCGTAGCTTCATAAGTGCCTGGAGTAAACTTGCCCTCTGCGCCAGCCATGGCGGTGCAGGCAAGAACGAGACAGATACTCAGAAGCAGTGAAACCAGTTTCTTCATTTCAATCTCCTCCTTAACTGCCGGTTTCCCGGCGGATGACTGCTGGTTTCAGCAGTTAAAATGAGTATATCATCGAAAGGAACTTTTGAAGCAAGAGAGAATGTGAATTTTTTAACAAAACCGGTCATGTCCCCGATTACATGATTTACCGGAACGGAACATATACCTCCAGCAGCGTATCCAGTTCATCTTCATGACAATGAACACAGAGAATTACAGCTGCCGCCTCCCCGTCCTGTACAAATCCGTGTGACTTCATGTATTCCCATGCGGACTCAAATGCAAGTTCGGGATGTTCGTACAGTTCCTTTGAAACTTTTGTGAATGTCCGTACGCAGGTTTTCCCGCCCACCCGTTCCGCAGGCGGCGCAGTAAGTCCCAGCTTTTCCGCCCGGCTGGTTCTCATGGAATACCCAAATCTGCCATTGCCGCTCCCGTCTGAGAAGATCGAAATGCGGGTTGCCGGCAAAGCCTCCAGCCATTTTGAAATCAGAATCTGATCCGATTTCTCAGGAGAAATACACCCGCGTTCTCCAACGGATACCCTGTATCCAGCCGGCATTGTGGCAAAACCAATCTGCCCCATCAGCTCAATGCCCTCAGCAATATGGGTCTCATGCCATGCCATATCCTCCGCCAGCTGTGAATAAAACTCTGCCCGTTCCCGGGCATGCTCCACCTGGCTTCTGACCCTTTCCTGAATCACAGAATAGTCATCCCCTGCCGGTGAAAACTGATTCGCAATCACTTTGAGCGGCATTTCCATGTTCCGGTATTTCTTATAGCTGACCAGGCGGATAAAATCCACCGTGGAATAGGTACGTCTGGATGTTTCGCCCTTTACCGGTCGTATAACGCCTGCCTTTTCAAAATAGTGAAGTCCAGCAGGCGTAACACCAAGCGTCCTGGCCACATCGCCGATCGGATATCGTTTCATTTCATGTCCCCATTCTTCTCAAAATCGAAAGCAGCTTTCGATTTACGACTGGATTTACAAAAAGTGGTTCCGTCTTACAGGCACACCTGTCTGACGGAACCACTGAACATTACTGCTGTTCTTTTCCGCGGATATATTCGTCGATTGCCTTTGCAGCCTGTTTTCCGGCACCCATCGCAAGAATGACAGTTGCCGCACCAGTCACTGCATCACCGCCGGCATATACGCCTTCGCGGCTCGTAAGACCATCCGGTCCATCTGTTACAATGCATCCGTGAGAATTGCTCTCCAGTCCCGGCGTTGTAGAACGGATGAGCGGATTCGGACTCGTCCCGATTGCCATGATCATGGTATCGACATCAAGCACAAACTCACTGTCCGGTTTTACAATCGGACGGCGGCGACCGGAGGCATCCGGCTCACCGAGTTCCATCTCGACACAGCGCATGCCGCAGACTTCACCGTTCGCATCACCGAGCACTTCAACCGGATTGGTCAGTGTACGGAAGATGATTCCCTCTTCCATCGCATGTTCGACTTCCTCGCGTCGTGCGGGCAGTTCCTGCATACCGCGACGGTAAACAATCGTTACCTCTTCAGCACCCAGACGCAGTGCAGAACGCGCCGCGTCCATCGCAACATTGCCGCCGCCGACTACAGCCACCTTGCGGCTCTTGCGGATCGGGGTCTTGCTGCCTTCCTGATAAGCCTTCATGAGGTTAATACGGGTCAGATACTCATTTGCCGAATAGACACCCTTGAGGCTTTCGCCCGGAATGTTCATAAATCTCGGAAGTCCTGCACCGGATGCGATATATACCGCCTCAGCGTCCATTTCGGTCAAAAGTTCATCTATGGTGAGCACCTTGCCGATAACCATATTGGTGCAGATCTCAACACCAAGCGCACGCAGACCGTCTATCTCCTCACGCACAATGGCTTTCGGGAGACGGAACTCCGGAATGCCGTACACCAGCACGCCGCCCGGCTCGTGAAGCGCTTCATAGACCGTAACCTTGTATCCCATCTTGGCCAGATCTCCGGCAGCCGTCAGGCCGGACGGGCCGGCACCAATCACAGCTACCTTGTGGCCGTTGGGTTCCGGCTTTACTGGCGCCTGGCTGGCGTTTGCCCTGTGCCAGTCTGCCGCAAAGCGCTCAAGGCGCCCGATGCCGACCGGTTCGCCGTCCTTCATCTTTCCACGGACACACTTGCCCTCACACTGGGATTCCTGCGGGCATACACGTCCGCAGACTGCCGGCAGGGACGATGATGCTGCCAGCACCTGATAGGCACCCTCGATGTCTTCCGCTGCGATTCTGGCTACAAATGCCGGTATGTCAATTGCTACCGGGCACGCGCTCTGACAGGGTTTCTTCGGACAGTTGAGACAGCGTTTTGCCTCATTGACCGCCATCTCATAGGTATAGCCTTCGGCTACCTCATTGAAATTGTGCCTGCGCACACCTGGATCCTGAGAAGGCATCGGACACTTCTTCGGGTCCATATTCGCCGCCATAGGCATTACTGTTCCCCCTTCCGCAGCAGTTCGCACTCCGCCTCCCGGGCTTTTGTCTCAAACTCCCGGTACATCGCGCCGCGTTTCATAGCCTCATCAAAATCAACCAGATGGCCGTCAAAATCCGGGCCATCCACACATGCAAACCTGGTTTCGCCGCCTACAGTCAGCCGGCATCCGCCGCACATACCGGTGCCGTCGATCATGATCGGGTTCATGGAGACAACGGTCTTGATCCCATATTTCTTCGTGACACCGCAGACAAACTTCATCATGATCAGCGGACCGATGGCAATCACCTCATCATACTGATTGCCCTCATTAATCAGCGCTTCCAGCGCATTGGTTACCAGTCCTTTTTCGCCGGCACTGCCGTCATCCGTCATGAGTACAAAGCGATTGGACGCAGCCCTGAACTCATCCTCCAGAATGACAAGGTCCCTGTTTCTGAAACCGACAACAGAATGGACTTCACATCCAAGATCATGCAGCTTCTTGGTCACCGGATAGGCAATCGCGCAGCCAACACCGCCGCCAACCACACAAACCTTCTTAAGACCGTCTGTCTTTGTCGGAAGGCCAAGCGGTCCGACAAAATCATGCAGCGACTGACCGGCTTCCAGCGTATCCAGTTCCATCGTCGCACCGCCGACAATCTGGTAGATAATCGTTACGGTACCGGCTGCAGGATCCGTATCCGCAATTGTGAGCGGAACACGTTCACTGTCTGCAAATGCACGGAAGATGATGAACTGCCCCGGCTGAGCTTTGCGGGCAATCAGCGGCGCTTCAATCTTCATCCGGCTGACCGTCGGATTCAGCCGGGTCTTTTCGACTATTTTATACATGGTATTCCTCCAAAACTCCCAGATAAACAACGAATGACAGAATAATCCATCCCATAAACTTTTTCAAATCGCATTTTTTCTAAATATGCAGGTAATTTTATGTGTCTATTGTATAGTTTTTCATCTGTTTCATAAGCATTTTGATGTAAACCGTCTTCTTTCTGGGGAAAGTGATCAGATCAGCCATGTTTCCGGCGCCGGTATTCCTCACCGGCGGGCATTCTTTTATTTTCCAAATAAGACTTCTTTCACTCTCTCCGGCATAGCGTTGAACATCATCTTTACGATTGTCTCCGCCGGGGTGATGTTGTCATTCATCAGCCATTCCTGGGTCATGCCTATGGTGCCATAACAATACAGCCGGATGCTGAACCTTGTCTGTTCGTCCAGGGCATTCCCGGTTCTCTCCACGGCAATGTCCGTATACCGTTTCACAAAGTAGGCGTGCATATAGGCCCACATGGGGCTTTGGGAATTGTCTTCGAAAGCACGCTTGAAAAAGATATAATCCTGGCGCATGCCGTTCATTGCCCTGGCTGCAGAATCAATGGACAGCACATCCGTCTTCATCGTCTGCTGACAGAAGATCCAGGCTATCAGATCATATTTATAAATCTGCGGCATAAAGGTCTTCGAGAAGAATACCGGGAAGATCGTAGATAGATTCTGTTCTTCAATATCCCCGGTATCCATGATAAATGCAAGCTAATAAATACTGCTCTGTGACCATCTGACAAAAAAACAATTTGTCAACCATCAAGCGTCTACGCGCCACAGAAACTAAAACAGAATAAATGACGCAATATGTAAGACAAAACGAAGATAGCACATTGGATGATGAATGACCTAAGACGAATTGAGAAAGTTGGTGATCTGATAATCAACATCATCTGTAAATGCTGCTGTCCCGTTCAAATGCCGAAT
>JAFUHD010000317.1 GCA_017469025.1 Clostridia bacterium | reverse complement strand
GCAGTTGTCATGATTTGACAAACCAGCATGAAATGCTGGGCCATCTCCTTTAATGACATAGTCGTGCTTTCGGCACCGTATCAATTGCAGTTGTCATGATTTGACAAACCAGCATGAAATGCTGGGCCATCTCCTTTAAAACATAATTGTGATTTCCACATTGTATCAATCGCTTCTAAGACAAAACGGAACGAAGCGCCCGCTTACTGCATTCTGGCAGAAAACAGCGCTTCTTCAGACAGTTTTCCATGCTGCTGTCTTAAAATATTCCCGTTTTACCGGGGCAATTTTAGCATGCAAAGGCAATTCCTTCAAGCTTTTGTAATCCGAATCTCCAATTGGCGTCAACAGGTTGGAGCTATTCCCGTACATGCCGCTTTCATGGCATACGGCGCCATGCCTGTTCACATGGGGATAAATCATCAAAATAAGCTGCGGCAGCTGAGAACGGCGGCAGCCTGGGCACTCAGCACACTTGGCTTATAATTCCAGACCGCAGCAGCAAAAGAGCCATCGTTTCTACGGGACAATGGCTCTGGCATAAATGAAGTTTAGCCTTAATGCCTCCTCATCATGCATTCCTGCCTGGCTGAACTGCAGGACCAGTGCGCTCTCAAAAGACAGGATCCAACGCTCCATGGGCAGAAAAAACACCGGTCAGGTTTTGTTTTTCTGGATCAGAAACAGTCGTGGTGTTTCCGGGCGGGCATTAACAAATCGGCTGCCCAGCACTGTATACTGCCTGACAGGAAGCTGCATGCAAAAAGCTTCCACAGCGGACAGTTCCCGTGTTCCCTCTTCATGTCCCGGATAGACGCATACACTGATCATCCCGCCCGGCAGCAGCAGTGTGCATGCCTGTTCAAGTGCCGAAAGCGTCGTATCCACATGTGTTGTACAGGCATGATCTCCACCCGGCAGCCAGCCAAGATTGAACATGACCGCACGGACCGGTGTTGAAACAATCTCCGAAAGATGCTCATGTCCCAGAAGTGAAAAGCGTACACGGGATCCCATTCCTTCCGCTTCAAGCCGCTCTTTTGTTCTGTCCATGGCATCCTGCTGAATGTCAACAGCATATACAAGTCCGTGTTCCCCGACCAGCTTTGAAAGGAACAGTGTGTCACCGCCATTTCCCATGGTGGCATCCACAACAGTATCTCCGGGGCGGATCAGTCGGGCCATCGCTTCACTTGCCAGCACGCGTGCATTTCTCAGTTCATAACGTTCCTCATCCATCCAAATCGCCCTGCCCTTCGAATCATTTCCTGCTGCATAAGCGTTTTCCAGTGTTGTCTCTTACAGATTTCCGGACGACAGGCGGCCATTGTCCTGGTTTCCTGTATACAGTCTCCAGGCATTTATCCGTCCCGACTGAAATGTAATTTCCAGCCACAGCGTTATGCTGCCGGATTCACAGCCATATATCAGCGTTTCCTCTCCGCCTTCAAACCTGAGCAGCTTTGCCTGCGGAAGACGGCTGTCCGCATCTGATTCATACAGTGTTCCACCGGCAGAGGTTACGGTTCTGTCACAGCGGAACAATCCCGTTGTTTCCTTAAGCGTCATTCCGACACGGATATTCCGTGGACCGGTATAGGCATCTGAAACAACCGTCAGCCCATATATGGTTTCAACACCAGTCTGCTCCTCAAGATTTACCGCTGCAATGAGACCATCATACATCAGAAGACGCCCCTGTCCGGATGGCAGATTCTGAGAAGAAACCGGATCCCCCAGCAGACGGGCCAGCTGTTCCGATGCCGCATAAATCACTTTGGTCCCATTCAGGAGCGCATCACCGGCCTCAAAGGCAGTCATGGCATTCCGCTCTGCCCTGGCCGAGGCACGCTGGGCAGCATCCAGCTCCGCAACACTGGAAAGATTTGCCATTGCCTCCTCAGCGGTCATCTCATGGACACGTGTCCGGATAGCGGTGATCATCCCGTTCTCGACCGAGTATGTCAATGCTGTCTCGACTGTCTGACTATCCCCAAGATCATAGCTGACCCATTCAATGCCGTATGGAATGCCGTCCCTGGCATATATCCAGCACCATCCAATGCCCTCCTGCTGAAGGGCAACCAGTGTCAGTGGATATGCAGGATCCGAAAGGCCGGCAATCCCCAGCTCCTGAACACTCATTCCAACGGTATGTCCCAGGCAGTCAGCGATTTTTCCTGTTTCCATGGTTACATCAGAAAGACTGCCCCGCACCGGTATGGGTTCTCCCTGTACAGTCACAGTACCAAAGTCATACTGGATGAGATACTCTCCAGGTCTTGTAAGGTCTCCTGTTTCTGAGGGATCATTTACCGGAGTCAGCGCAGTCAGGTAATCAGCAAGATTAAGCAGCCAGTCCTCTGCCAGTCTGGCTGTATACGCCTCTGCATATCCCAGGGACAGCACCGAGCACAGAACGGCCAGTACTATACCTATTTTCCGTACCATCCGCCATTTCCCCTTTATCTGTCTGCCACAGCTACGCAATTGCGGAACTTGGCTCTTGTTTTTTTTCAGATTCATGGTATCATTGATTAACGATATCTTTCTCTGTTGATTATAACAGATGATATCGTTTTTATAAAGGAGGAGTTTTATGCCTGACAATGTACGTGAAGGCTGTGCACCAAGCGAATGCGGCACAAAATCCGCATGCCAGGGCTGCAGTTCCAACCCTAAGGCACAGCAGGTCAAGAAAGATCCGCCGAAGGTCAAAAAGGTCATCGGCGTCATCAGCGGAAAAGGCGGTGTCGGCAAATCCCGTGTATCGGGAGAACTGGCCGTCATGCTCCGTCGTCTCGGTCTCTCCGTCGGCATCATGGATGCTGACATTACCGGCCCTTCTATCCCCCATATGTTTGGCGTCCATGAAAAAGCTATGGGCACGGATACAAAGCTGTTTCCGGTAAAAACCACCAACGATATTGAAATGATGAGCATCAATCTGATGCTTGAAACAGATGACACGCCTGTTATCTGGCGTGGTCCGGTCATTGCCGGCGTCGTTACCCAGTTCTGGGAAGATGTCGACTGGAGCGAACTTGACTGTATGGTCATTGATATGCCCCCGGGAACCGGCGATGTACCACTGACCGTCTTCCAGAGCATTCCGCTCGACGGCGTTATCATCGTTACAACACCACAGGATCTGGTTGAGATGATCGTCCGCAAGGCAGTCAACATGGCCAAGATGATGAATATTCCGGTACTCGGACTTGTTGAGAACATGTCCTACGCGCTCTGCCCCGACTGCGGCAAGCATATCGAAATCTTTGGAAAGTCCAGAATTGATGAGCTTGCTGCCCAGTTCTCCATCCCTGTTCTTGCAAAGCTGCCCATAGATCCGGCTGCAGCTGCGCTCTGTGATGAGGGCAAGGTTGAACGCGTAGTCAATCCACAGATGGAAGATGCCGCCCGCATGCTGGCGACCAATTTCCAGCTGATCTGAGTTCCGCCTTTTTACATGGTCCTTGCAGGACCATGTTTTTTTGCCTTTTAATCACCTCCTTTCTTTTTGAAAAGAAATCAGGGAACCGGTAAGTTCCGGTTCCCTGGTTTTCTCATTCCGGAAGAATTCCAATGTCTACATCGAGTTTCCGTTCTCCGGACTGAAGCAGGAACACATCACTCTTCCTGCTCTCAGGATCTACATCACTGTCTATCATCTGCAGCGGTTCGCCAAAGTGAAGGGTAAGCGGTCTGTCGTCCTCAACTCTGATACGGTAACGTCCCGGTCTCAGACCCGTGAAATGGTAGTATCCATATTCGTCACTGAACAGAACGGCTGCCTCCTCCTCTTCCCCGTCCGGACCGACGATCAGAAGCAGAATGGGCACATCAGATACAAGCGGTTCTTTATAATCCTGAAGGCCGTTCCCATTCAGGTCCAGCCATACTGTATCACCGATAGTGCCGGGCAAAATAGCGCCGACATTCATCTCGCGTTTTTCGCCGCTTGAAAGAACAAATCTCTCGCTCTCGCCTTCGTTGTTTTCAGTCGGTGAAATGCAGGATGCCCCTGCCTCACTTCCCAGATCTGTAAACAGCTGGCCTCCCGGCAGCTCTACCGACAGAATATAGCTGCCGCGCCTGATCTGGTTAAAGGCATACGATCCATCTTCACCCGTCTGCATCTCTGTCACCGGTGTCCCGGTTTCCGCGTCCAGCAGCTGAACCTGGACACCGGCCAGTGCTGCCTCTCCGGTATCTATTTTGCCATTTACATTGGCATCTGACCACGTCAGGCCGGAAACTGCGGCACCGCGCACAACCTGCAGCGGGGCTACCTCAATCGTCTGCCCAATCTCAGCTGTAAAGGCATCTGTCTCACCTTCCACATCATCTGCATCCGCAAGCCGGAGCGGTGTGGAAAGGGCAAACAGCGTATGTTCAGGCAGTGCATAACGAAGCCGGTACGTCCCTGGACGGATCAGATCAAACGCATATCTCCCGTCTTTGTCTGTTTCCGTACCTGCCACCGCCATGCCGCCTTCCATGAGCGTTACCATCACAGACGGGTATCCGTCTCCGTTATCCTCATCCAGTATCATTCCGCTGAGGCTCGCCGGATAAATGGCGCCAGCATTCTGATTATGTATCTGTCCACCCATGGGCAGCGTCAGATTCTCTGTCTCCGCCTCTGAGAGATCACTCATTTCAATGACACCGTCGCCAGACCGTGTAAAGATCATATGCTCCGGAAGGGCGAAATGGAGGCGGTATTCGCCCATACGGACACGCTCAAGGCTGTAGCTGCCATCACTGCCGCTGATAACGGACCTGACTGCAGCACCCGTTGCCGCATCGATCAGCCGGATTTCGGCTCCCTCAAGCGGTTCATCCTCATCCGTCATTCGTCCATCATACTGCTTGTCCATCCATATTCTGCCATCAATCACACCGATTCCTACAATGCCAATATCAAGATCCGGCAGATTCTGGCCGGCGGATACAGAAATCGGATTGGAATCCGCCGTATTCGCGTCGGTTTCCGGCATAATGCTGATGCGTTTGAGCCCGCTGACATTGCGTGTAAACGCATAGTTCTCCGGCAGTTCGGCAGTAAGCACCGCCTCGCCAGGCATGACCATGTCAAACCTGTAGTGTCCCTGTGCATCGGTTTCTGCCGCTTTGGACAGTCCGGCATCCGCCCCGCTGATAATATTCAGCGTGATCGGAATACCGGCCATCAGCTGACTGTCTGTCTGCCGTCTGCCGTCCCCGTCTTCATCATACCATACATACCCGCTCAGGCTGGCGGGCTTCAGGGCACCAATCCGGATATCCTCCCGTACCTGCCCCATATCCAGGTAGCCCAGTGAAATCGTACAGGTATTGCTGTCTACACGCGGTGCAATAGAGTCCTGATCCGAAACGGTAAAGACATACCCACTTTCAAGTGTGATCTCAAGAGAATAATTACCGGGCATCAGTTTTGCAAATTCAAAGTGCCCGTCAGCGTCCGTCCGTACTGTTGCATTCTTTGCACCAGTCGAATCAAAGAGTGTCAGCGTTACGTATCTGAGCCCGCTGTCGGTGCCGGTCAGACCATCATAGTCAAGGTCTTCCCAGACCTGTCCGCGGATGACACCCTGCTGCAGGAAGCCGTACTGCAGTCCTTCGGCCGCCGAGTTGCCAAGCATGGTGAAGCCGGCGGTATAGTACCAGCTGCCGGAATGGCTCTCAACCGTCAGCGGACACCCTGCAGTATCCCCCGCATACACATAGCTCTCGCCTGCATCAATCCGTAGCTTATACTGTCCCGGATATACGCTGCTGAATGTAAATGTACCATCCGGCCCTGTCAGTGTCTCAGCCACGATGGTGCGGCCGGATTCGCTGGTCAGTGCGATACTGGCACCTTCCATCGGCTGCTCATCCGCATTCATCGCCCTGTCCGCATTCCTGTCTATATAGATCTGACCAGTAATTCTGGAAAGGCGCACAATACCGGCATTTGCAGCCGTCACGTTGCGTCCTGATTCAAGTGGAATGATTCGTGTTGTACTGACGTTTGTATCACTCCGAACAGCAGAACTTCTGGCTGCTGTTCGCTCATTTCCGGAGAAACATTCTCCGTCATGTGCTGTAAACCTTACCATGTACCGGCCGGCAGGAATGCCATCAAAACAGTACGAACCTTCCTCATCGGTTAAGGTTTCCTTCAGGACAGCCTCCTGTGCATCCAGCAGTTCAGCTTTAATGCCGGCGGCAGGAACCTCTCCGGACGACAGTGCGGAATCCGCATTGTCATCATAGAATGCCGTGCCTCCAATGCTGCCGGTCTGGACAGCACCGATATACAGGCCCAGTGAAGTTCCCATTCGAATTGCAAAGACCGAACTGCGCCCGTCAGGTTCCGTGCTCTGTGGAACAAAACTGGCAGCATCCATCATCCCAGACGGGAACACCGTCGTACGCCAGATTCCGGGCATCCTGTATGCTAGCACATATTCACCCGGACTGACACGGCTGAAAATCACCATGCCTGTTTCGTCCGTGTATGCCGGCAGAACTTCAGCCTCCTGACCATTTTCCATTCGTATCAGAGAAATCTGTACACCGGAAACACCGCCTTCGTTCGCCTGCCGGACACCATCCATCCGCAGATCCTCAAAAACCATGACAGACAGTTCAGACGGTTCAGTGACACCGACATTGAAGACAGGCGCATCACTGCATGCAAGTTTAAACGGTCTGGTACTGCCGCGTTCCGAAACAGATCCGTACACCGCTGAATCGGCTCCATAACGTGTAAAGACCCAGTCTCCATTCAGTTCATAGCTGAGCACGTACTCACCCGGATAGATATCTGTAAACGCATAGGCACCAGACAAATCCGTTTCCGTCCCGGCTACGGTTTCCATATGCCCATCCGCACTGAGCTCAGAAAGCTCAACATGTATCGAAGCGACACCGGCTGAAGCTGCATTTATTCTGCCATCACCATCTTCGTCGACGCGTACTGCGCCTGAGATATGGGCAGCACGAATCAGCTCAAACGGCTCAGCCTCCAGAATTTCTCCTTCTTCGACAACAACCTTTTCTGTCAAAGCGCCATTTTCCGACTTTCTGCTCAGACTTCCCTCAGGCAGCTCAAGCCGGATTTCATAGACGCCCGGCAGCAGATTCCTGCAAACATATACACCGTCAGAATCTGTCGCCACCAGCTGCGGATCCTCTTCGCCTTCGCTCCAGAATTCCACCACGCGGCCTTCCATCGGTTCAAAGACATCCAGCAACGTCTGTTCAATAACAGAGCCCCGAATCTGGGCCGGCCTTACATAACCGGCCATCAGGCAGATATCCGTATGCGCACCATCCAGAACAACAGGTTCACTGATACCTGTTGCACTTACCCTGGAACAGAGATACTCAGAATACCCCTGTCCGCGCGTATAAACATACGGACTGTCAAATTCGAGTATATAGGTTCCCGCAGGCAGATCCGTAAAATCATATCTGCCTGCTTCATCCGTTTCATTCCGTTCAATCACATTTCCGTTCAGGTCACACAGCTGTACCTCTGCGCCGGCCAGCCTCTTGCTGTCGGGCCGCAGAATACCGTCCGCATGTGCATCATAGAATACGAAACCGGAGATATGTCCATCGCTGCCCATTGCTGCCGGTGCAGCCATCCCTGATGGTCCGGCATTCAGCGCTGTTTTAACAGATGACTCAATCTGCAGGGACTGGGCAGATGCATCTTTTTCGGTCAGATACCGGACTGTACCCGAAATGGATGCCTCCACTTCAACTGGTACCGGATTGTCCCCATATCCACTTATCTGAACCGTCACATCGCCCGGCATAAATCCGTTATGAATATCCTCCAGTCCGGATTCTGCGTCCATGTAGGTAAGCCTTACGGCTGTTATACGCTCCTGTTCCGGCATTCTGAGAATCAGAGGCATGTCCTCAGATGCGTAAACACGGCTCTGGCTGCCCTGCCAGCCGCAGGTATCAGCTTCATACTCGACACGGACCAGTGCAGGTATCTGCCCTTCCACGATTCTGCTGACAGAAAGAGACTGTATTCCTGCAGCATTCCCTTCATCCGTGTGAAGCCTTATGGTCAGCTGCGGTACAATGAGGTCATATGCTGCAGTCCACTGCGCGGCATCTGCCGTCACAAAGGTCATTCCCTGGCTTTCCGCAGTGGAGACATTTTCAAACAATGTCTCTCCCCAGTCTGCCGGAGGAATCCGGACCGCACTGAAGGAAATCTCCGATACCTGTCCGCCCATCGTCAGATATGGATTGACATGGAAGGATACTGCCGTATCATCAAGCATATACCCGGGTGCTGCAGAAATCTGTCTCAGACTGTAATCACCGACCGGAATTGCCATTTCATTACGGTAGTTCTCCGTCACATAGAATGTATCGAGCACCTTTCCATCCGCATCCGCCAGCTCAAACGCAGCACCGAGAACCGCTTCGCCGGTTTCTGAATCGGTCATGGCCAGCTGATAAAATCCCCTGTCGCTCGAAACACTGCAGATCATGTCATAGCTGTTGCCGGGATATGCTTCAATTTCATGAATCTCTGAATCCAGTGCAAATCCCGCATTTCCCTCAAGTTCCATCAGGTAATACAGGGTTCCGGCATCCTCTGCCGGGAGCTGCACCCGGACTGGCAGGCCCGACTCTGCTGACACATTTGAATAAACCACTGCCTGCTCCGCCTGATTCGGATATGGCACATACGTATCTCCCTCCCGGACAAATACGCCATATCCGCCGCTCAGCGGTACCAGATAGTTCTTCAAGCTTTCATCAAAAGTGAGACCGTATTTTGTTACCGTAACCGTCGCATATTCTTCAAGCGGTACCTCTGCATCGGTAATGTTTCCGCCCTTTACGGTTATCTCACGCTGTTTCATAATGGAGTAGCCGGCGGGAGCCAGTGTTTCTGCAAGCACATACGTGCCCGCAGGCAGCCCATAAGCCGTAAATGCACCATCCTTCAGACGGAGCGGAACGGTCAGCTCATCGTTTCTGAGTTCAAACTGCATCTGAGTCAGCAGCCGTGTATCCGGATCCCCCTGAACACGGACTTCAACACCGCCGTCAGGTGCATAAATGCACAACTCTGCCTCAATATCCGTTTCATTGGCGACAGTAAACACGACAGGTTCGCCTGCAGTCTCTCCGCTATCGAGTTCCTCAGCAATCAGTGCAGCTTCATACACTCCGGATGAAAGGAAAATACGGACACGACCTGTTTCATCTGTATGACAGATAATCATGTCATCATCCAGTATGCCGCTCACGGCATTCAGCTGAATGCCCACCTCATCAAGCGGTGTTCGAATCAGGCGTCCATTTTCCACACTCTGCCGGACTGCAGTCAGGGTAACCGTACCCTTTCTCGGGTGTTCAATCTCTGCAAGAGACAATTCACCTGTACCAATCTCTACATGCACGGCTGCAGATGCATCACAGTTCACCGGAAGCTCCAGGTTTTCAATGACAGCCGGTCCCTCGGCGAGCAGCGGAGAAATGGCAAGTCCATTCTCATCGGTGCTGAGTGTAAACACATCCCCTGCAGCATCCGTAATTTCATATACGCCTTCAACCGCAGGACTTCCTGTTGTATCTGCGGCATGCAGCAAAATTCGTCCCTGCATTACGGGGAACAGTACAGTACCATCTCCGGAAGGCAGCTCAAAACTTTCAGAAAGTGTCCGTACTCCGGCATTTTCAGCCGCAGCCGGATCCAGTTCCATGGTATACCGGCCCGTAAAAGATTCCAGTGCCGCCATTCCATTCTCGACCGTCAGCTTTATCTGTTCTCCGTCGGATTCACCGTGCACCACCGCATCGCCGCTCAGGACAAGCGGCTGAATTAGCGTCTCTCCATCTTCTGAGAGGGTCTGCATGGCCAGTGTATACGCCTGCTTTTCAGGAACCGCTATATCCGCATTAAGCAGACTGACCCTGCCCGGCTGAACCTCAACCAGCACTGCGTCCTCATTCTGCTCAACGATCTGTTCTGAGTATATTTCATCAATCCGGTTTCCATCGCCTGCAAAAAGACGTACCCAGTAAAGACCAGACGCAAGAGACTGCGAGATCAAATGTCCATCCGGGGACATTTCAGTCTCAGAAACCGTTGTTCCGTCCGCCTCTGAAATGACAGACAGACTGCCTGACGCCTCATGCCCATGGAAATCCGCTTCCATCTGAATGCGTCCTGCATCCTGCATGACCTCAACAGGCACTGTTGTTACACCGCCGCTTTCAATGATCAGCGATGCCTGCGTAAAAGGAAGCACCAGAGAAGGATCCTGTGCCGAAAAAGAAACGGAATACGTTCCCTCAAGCAGCGTCGTCTCGGCAAATCCTTCCTCATCCGACAGAAGCTGCCTGGGCGGCTGTGATTCGATCTGCATTTCAATGCCGGCAAGCGGCTCTGTCACGGTCTCCCCCAGATCATCGAGGAACGAAAGGACTGTATTCAGCTGGACATAACCGATCGCAGGATGTTCAAAGCTCAAAAACACGCAGGTTCCTGGTGCACACGTCACCTGAAGCGGCAGCTCAGCGGCCTCTCCATTCACCATGCCTGCTTTGGCCGGATGTACATCTTCTGGCAGGCTGATTTCCTCCACTATACCCGTTATACCGGTATCCGAAAGAAAGCGCGCCCGGCCGTATTCATCCGTCTCAGCCTCCAGTATGGTTCCGTCAGATTCTGTCAGTCTCAGTCTGAGACCGACCAGTGGAACATTCTGCGAATCCCTGGTTTCAACCGATATCATGGCAGGCATTGTATTCCTGATGACCATATCATGGCTGTCAACCGGAATCATCGCCTCGGCATCAAACTGATATCCGCTCTGAGTCGTCTCCTGAATCAGGTAAAACTCAACACCGGACGGCAGCGTGAACGATGCGCCGGATGCACCGGTGCGGATTTTCATCTGCTCCGTCGGGTACAGAGGATTGGCCCATGGCCGAACCTCACCGCCGGCCGATACTACATATACGCCGAATTCTGCACCTGACAGACTCTCCTTCGTTTCCGGTTCACCCGTCTCAGAATAACCGATGCCTTCCACCGAAAGATGAATGGCATCCGTACTCGTCACACTTCCGATGGCAGGTACATAGATGTAATCTCCATATTGACGCTGCTCGGCATAACCGACAGTGATAAGCAGCATCAGGCAAAGCAGCATCAGTCCAATTCCCTGTTTCACAGTATCTCTCCTCTATATAACGCATCCCGTCCTGTGCGTTGCACTGCAGCAAAGCCGCAGAATGTACAGCACAGATAAGACAGTTTTACGATTGATTCGCCTAAAACGACAGCTTATTTTATACATCAAATTCATAGAAAAAACAAGGTCCGTTTTCCCCTCTTTAAAAGTTCACTGTCGTCAGCAGATCATCTGCCTCAAACCAGTGTCAGCCTGTAAATTTAACTGCCAGATGCTGATGCTGTTTTCCCTGCATAAAATCAAACCGGTCAGTTGTTGTGCCTTGTCCCATCCAGGCAATTGTGCTATCCTTACATTATTCAAATGAAGGAAAGAGGTTATTATGGAAAAAACGTATACAGAATCTCTGACCGTTCGAGCTGTAGATTGTGATCAGTATGGAAAAATGCGGCTGGATTCCCTGTTTTCTGCCATGCAGGAGGGCGGTGAGCAGCATGCCCGTCTTCTTGGCATCGGACATCAGGCACTGCTCAACCGGCAGCTGTTTTTTGCGCTTGCCCGGATACACGTCAGTGTTCTCAGTACGCCACGCATCGGCGACCAGCTGAAACATACCACATGGCCTGGAGAGATCAACCGGTTCTTCTGTCCCAGATATCATGTTTTCTCTCGGGAAGACGGAACGCCTATGGCAGCTGTCGGTGCTCTGTGGGTCATGCTTGATACGCATACAAGGCGCATTGTCAGCCCCATACAGGCAGACCTGCACATGCCTGACAACAGTGACCTTCCCGCACCGACGGAGCTTCCGCTGCATCTGCCTTCCAGAATAACAGCAGCTTATACAACCTCCAAACGCCTTGTACAGTATTCTGACAAGGATGTCAATGGTCACGTCAACAATACCCGGTATATTTCCTGGCTTTGTGACGCTCTGGGCGCACAGGCATTCGACGGATATCATATCAGCAGTCTGACTGCCGGATATGAGCGCGAAATCCGGGATGAGAATCCGCTTGAAATCCATCTATCCCAAAGCGAACACAATTTCACCTACGAGGTTGTTTCCGGCAATGCCAGTCGCCACTTTCTTGCCATCGGCAGTTTTTCGGAGGATGCATGAACGATACACTGCGCGCCATGCGCGAACTTGCACTCAAATGTGACGCATTCCGGCTTGCCCTTCTCTCCTCCCGGGAAAGTGCGGACCCGCTTGAAGCTTTTTGTGCCGCTGCCGCCAGCTATGGTTTCTCACTGACGCCTGGTGAACTGATCTCTGACGGTGAGGAGTTTTCATCCAATCAGACAAAGTCCACAAATGGCGGCAATCCAATGCCCTATGACTGTTTTGACGACGCCTATGAAATGTTCCTGATATCCATATCCAGATAGTTCAGCCACATTCTGTTTTGAAAGCATACGAACAAACAGCTCCCTGCACATGCAGGGAGCTGTTTCTTGTTTTTATTTTTTCACAGGCGCACCACAGCGTTCACACGGCTGGAGCTTGTTGTACGGGCTCTTGCTCAGTTCGCTGTAGGTAAACGTTCCTTTAAGAGG
>JAFUHD010000316.1 GCA_017469025.1 Clostridia bacterium | reverse complement strand
GAATAGCTTCCAGTTCTGTGGAAAGACATTAAAGACAGCGAATTGTAAAATACACAGCTTTTATCGAAGTTCCTTCATTATTGCCACTTGTAGTTGTAAAAATGATTCAAAAACAGTGCATGTTGCGCTGAGTTATCCACATTTTCTGTGGACAACCTTCTGAAATCACGTGGATACCATTACATATTATACAATCGGTTTGCTTTTTTACGGGATACAATCCAATCGTAAGTGAAAACCGGCTTCGATTGCAGGTTACGATACATGAACAGCATACTGCTGAATATGTGCATCAGGCGAAGCATCGTGAAAAAAGGGGATTACTTCGTATTGACGTCCGACCAATACAGAACAAGCCGAACTTGCGAATGTTGAGTGCAGTTATCTTCAATAAAAGAGTGAACTCCTTGGCCGCCTGACCGATAGGCATATCGTCAACGTGAAATACGTTGTGCAGGAGGTTTGGAATTGTCTCCACTCCATTACGGAAGCGGCCAACGCAGTTGTACATTTCATCCCGCAGGAACGCTTCTGTGTGTACACGGCTGTAGGAATTAGGTGTTACAACTACCTTCCATACGCCAAGTCTGGGCTGCCATTCTGCTTTGCAGTCATTGTGAAAAGGACACTTCTCACAAGCATCATGGTTCATTTTTATAACAATCTGCCCGTTATTATTGAAATATTGCTCTTCAATCTGCCCGTTCTTTGGACAATGAAGGACTTTCTTCATTTCGTCATCAAATGAGAACAGGCCGATTACAGGATTGCTTTTTGAGCCCATCAGATCTGTTGGAAGAAGCACAAAGCCAGTTTCAGCTGCTTTCTTTTCCAGGCTTGAAGCAAAATAGGCACCATCAACTGTCATGGTTTTTCTGTCTCCAAGATCTTTCAACTCAAAGTTTTGTTGACAGCGCAGAAGATACAGCAGTGCCTGACGGCGCAGATTATCAGGCAGAGTGGAAAAATCATACTTATTGCAGTATTCTCCAATTTCAATGCCATCAATGAAGCATTTGTCATTTTCAATGATCAGCTTATGTTCCGTTTCATTATCGGTATCTGTAGATGCAGAATCGTCTACGGATGAATCTTTTCCGGATGCTCCTTTTTCAGTGGAAGACGATGGCTCTGGTTCTACTTCATCATCGGTATCATCTGTATCATCTGTATCACAGCTTAATCCGTCATTGTCCGTGTTACTTTCGTCAGCGACAGAATTTTCCGTTCCATCGATAACTGCTTCTGTAAGCGTCTTTTCCCTGCTGGTTGCGTTGTGCTCTTCAACCGTATTTTCAATATTTGCCTCAATAGATGCTTCTGCTGTTGACGTTGTTGTCACTGCATCAGAATCGTTCTGTTTATCAACTGGAACGACTATTCCAAGATCGACAAGGATATCATCCAAAGAAACCTGTCTTTCGCTGGAGGCTTCATGGAAATTTCCAGCGGTATCAGGTGACGAATGCAGCGGATCGACATTGTTGAAACAGTGTACAGATTCCCCTTTCTTGTATTCGTGCAGGATAGCTTTTTTAACTTGTTCCATTTTCTCCTGCAGTTTTGCCTGACATTTCCCCATATCATTGGGATTCTCTATTCCCAAAGTATCACAGTACTCCTTGATTCCTTCGATAAGAGATGCAGCTTCTTCGAGGAAAGTCATTGCCATGACTGAATCCTGGGCTATGTTCTGTTCAAGATCCCAGGAAATGATTTGACTTCCAAATTCACCTACCGCTTCAGCAAAATGGTAATCTCGGGACGGGTAATGATTGCTTTGCCACAAATCTTGTTGCAATTCTCACATAGCTTCTTCCAGCATATTCAAGGATAGAGGCCATACACGGCCACAGCATCTGTGAGAGAATAGGCTCAGTTACTTTGAGCCGAATATAATTATTGTCCTATATCTTAACTTTTATCTCCTAAACCGTTCATACCGTTTCTGCAACAAATCCTGTTGCAATTTTCATTTGCTCCAATCTGCCTCAGATTCTTAAAAGTGCCCTGTTTTAGCAGGTAAAGTTGACTTTTTCATCAATTTTCTTTGGAAATAGGCTGCAACAGATTCTGTTGCAATTTTCGTTTTCCCCTTGCACAAATTACCGAGTAAGCTATTCTGTGCTGTGTCATATACTTTCACAGCTTGTTCATACGTTTTCAAGGAAAGGGGATAATGGCAAATGGCAACAAGAAAGGAATGCTCTCATCTTACGCTGGCTGACCGTAAGCACCACTGTCATAGGCCGCCGTGAACTCTGCGTCGGTCATGCCGAGCCTGGTATTGCCGTTGTTCTGGAGGTTGTTGGCGTGGAGATTGTTCTCAGCCTTGAGGTTTCCCATCAGCCCCGCGACACCGTAGGGGTTCTGGATAGCAGTCATGAGTGTATCCCAGATGACCTGCTCATCGGTCTTGTCGGTTGTGGGTTCCGTAGGAGTGACTACTGGAACAGCGGCATAGGCTTTCTCCAGCGCAGCCTTATCCGCCTCACCATACACACCGTCAGCGGTCAGGTCAGCCGCCGTCTGGAAGGCAAGCAGCCCAGCCAGGGTGTTCTTGCCGAAGTCGCCGTCAGCCCCGGTAGAGCCGCAGGAGTAGCCGCAGGCAATCAGCATGGTCTGCATCTTGCGCACAGCCTCGCCCTTTTCGCCCTGACGCAATCTAGCCTTTTCGTTCCCATCACCCGCCAGCAGTGCGGCCACATCATCCCTCGCGGTCTCCATGGACTTGTCGAACTTGGGGAACCATTCATAGATGTCGGAATGGTTGCTGCCCAGTCCGAACTTGTAGCTGTCATGATGGCAGAGGATGGTCGGGACCTTCATGCCCTTGAAATCCACAGTCCCATGTGGATCAATGCCATAGAGCTTGCACAGGTAAGCCGTGATCTCGCAGGCTTCCTTGTAGCAGGCTTCCAGATAGGCTTTATCGGTCTTCCCATCCTCGCAGATCTCAAACTGAATCCAGTGGTCGTTGCAGGATCCCTTGCTGCCAGAGCCGCAGCCCCAGGGACGAAAATCCCACGGCATGGTCTGGACAGTCGTCACGGTTCCATCGGCCAGCTTGCCGATCCAGCAGTTCATGCCTGCTTCCCTGTCCGTGTGGTTCCAGTCGTTGTTATAAGTATTCTTCTCCAACAGAGCCAGCATCTTAGCCCGGTCAGCAGCGTTATCGCTGGGCTGGACATAGCGTTTCAGGTTGGGATTGTTGGCCCCGGTGTCATGCATTTTCGCTTTTGCTGTCTATTGATTTTGAAGGATGTGATCCCCCATGATCTGCACCTGTCCAGACTGCAAATATATTTTCAAGGCATCTGTTGTCCCGGAAAGATGTCCGGACTGCGGAAAACAGGCAGTCCGCCCGTCTGACGACGCCGAAACGTCCTGGTACACGGCAAGGGAACACGAAAAAGATGAATACCGCCGCATGCTGAGAAATGTACGCACGCTCCCGTTCAGATTTGCTTTCATCTGATCTTCAATCAACACGCTTCCATGAACACGCACCAAAAGGACGGCAGAACCCGCTTGATGGTTCAGCCGTCCTTTTTTACACGTTCCTGTTTTCATAAACCAGTCTGCCGTTTACCCATGTATTCAGCACCTGAATCCTGTGAAGATGCTCTGGGGCTGTTGTAAACGGATCAGCAGACAGTACCACAAAGTCTGCCGACATGCCCGGTTGCATTTTCCCTTTAACGCTTTCCTCAAAGCTGGCTCTGGCACCGGCTGAAGTGAAACTGTCAAGCGCTTCCTGAACCGTAAAAGCCTCATCCGGCTGATACGGACCTGTCCCATCCATGGATGTTCTGGTCACTGCGCACTGAATACCGCGCATAACATCCGGCAGTTCAACAGGACAGTCAGAACCATTTGAAACACAGACACCCTTTTTCATAAGCGTCTTCCAGCGATAGCTCGTCGCAGCCAAATCATCCGGTACCACAGTTCCCACAATATGGTTATCATAGTCAAGGAAGACGGATTGGGCATACACATGCAGGTTCAGGCGGTGAATCCGCTCGAGCTGGTCAGCCCGTGTTACCTGACAGTGAACAATGCCATGTCTTGGGTCAGAAACCGGATGCGCAGCCATAGCCGACTCAAACGCATCCAGGACCTGATCAAGACATGCATCTCCTATGGCGTGAACCGCGATCTGCATCCCATTTTCATGTGCTGTTTTTACCATTTCCTGCATCTGGGTATCCGTAAAGAGATTGAACCCGGTTGCATTTTCCGTTCCTTTATACGGTTTCGTTAAGTGGGCTGTCCGGCTTCCAAGAGCTCCATCCCCCAGGAGTTTCAGCGGCCCAATCCGGAACCAGTCATCTCCGTCTCCTGTCCGTTTGCCGCTGTGCAGAAATGCTTTAAATGACGGAATATCTGAGAAATTGCACTGTTCATAGACATGCACCGTCATCTCTCCGGCAGTTTCCAGTCTTAAATATGCGTCATTGACAGTTTCAAAAGGCAGATTGCGAAATACACAGTAATCATCCGTCTGCACGCTGATGATGCCATACCGGTTTACAACTGCAGAAGCCTTACGGATCATATCCATTACTGCCTCCACATCCGGCACCGGCAGACATTTTGAAGCCAGATCAATGGCATTGTCATAAAGTCGCCCATCCGGCACACCGTCAGAAAGACCAACAGCTCCACCCTCCGGCACTTCTGTCAACGCCGTGATATTGGCAGCTTCAAGTGCTTTTGAATTTAGTACACAGCAGTGGCCACAGGTTCGGGTGATCATGAGGGGCACATCTTTGGTGACCTGGTCAAGATCCCACCTGTCCGGCATCCGGTTCGTGTCGGTAAAATAATCCTGATTCCATCCCCGTCCCTGCAGCCATCCATTCTCAGGGACTGGATGTGAAGAGGCATATTCTCTGAGAAACTCAATCATGCCGGAAAGGGAGTCCGTATAAGATGACAGATCTGCCCCTGAGAGCGTTTTGCCCAGTCCAAGCAGATGCATATGCGAGTCATTAAAACCGGCACAGACAAACCTGCCCTGCAGATCAATACAGGCATCCGCTTTCTTTTCCCGAACCGACTCATTGGTTCCGGTTTCAAGAATGGTTCCGTTCTCGACAAGAAACGCCTGACAGAATTGTCCGTCACCAGCATATACTGTTCCATTTTCAAAAATGATCCGCATGAACGCCATTCCTTTCCTGAATGCCGGAAGCTTTATTTAGTGAAGACCTGTTTTGCCTTTTCCTGGGCTTCAATCACCCGGTCACACCACGCGTCAAACTCAGGGTCCTCCACCTGGCACTCAGGATGTTTCCGGATGTAATCAAGTGCAATACGCACGCCCTGGTCAAAGCGTACCGTGGCATGCATGTCAGGCACAATCCGTTTGATCTTGCTGTTGTCAAAAACTACAGTAACAGACTTGTCCCCGACAAGTCCTCCCTCATAATCATACCCGCAGGCTTTTCCGGCTGCTGCCAGAAAATCAGATGCCACATGATAGGGCTTTAATGTAACACCAAGTGCATCCGCAATGGTCATGTGAATCTGGTCCCACGTCAGGGACTCATCGCTGGTGATATGGAATGCCTCACCAATAGCATGACGGTTGCCCATCAGACCGATGTATCCCTTTGCAAAATCCGTATTAAACGTAAGTGTCCAGAGAGAAGAACCATCTCCCTGGATAATGACCGGTTTGCCTTCTATCATCCTGCGGGCAACCTGCCAGGAGCCATTCTTTCCATGTACGCCCATCGGAATATTCCGTTCATCATACGTATGACTCGGCCGGACGATGGTCACCGGGAATCCTTCATCACGGTATTTATTCATGAGGAATGTCTCGCAGTCTATCTTGTTCCTTGAATACAGCCAGTGAGGATTGGAAAGCGTCGTTCCCTCGGTAATCCGGTAACTGGCAGAAGGCTTATGATAGGCTGAAGCTGAGCTGATATAGATATACTGACGTGTCCGGCCATTGAACAGTCTGTAATCCCGTTCAACGTCCTCTTTAACAAAGCCAATGAACTCACAAACTGCATCAAACATCATACCGGCCGTCTTTTCCCGTACATCCGCCTCGTCGTGAATATCTGCAATAATCTGATGCACGCCCTCCGGCAGCATCTCCTGCCGGTTTCCACGATTCAGCAGCCAAAGCTCCCACATGGGATTCTGTGCCAGCTGGCGCACAATTGCCATACTGATGGTTCCCGTACCGCCAATAAACAATGCTTTCATCCTTTTGTCTCCTTTCGCACATGCACCTGATCTTCAGGTACCTTCCATTCTGCATATTCTGACATATAACCGACTTATCTTTTTCCATTGTAAGCATCCATGTCATTCCTGTCAATCTGACGATTCTACGTGTCTGACGGAGGATAATTTCAGGAAATGCCGTCATGTTTTCAAAAGTAGGGCATCAGAACAGATAGCCTTTCATGCTTCGTGTTTTAGCCTCACCTGACAAAGGACACATATACAGAAAAAGTCTGCCGACTGTATCGGCAGACTTCAATGATCATTATATGACTTCATCCTCATCTTCATCGAGGTGAATGGCATACTTGCCTTTTTTGGCCATTTCCTCTTCACAGCGTTCTGCTTCCCTTGTCAGAACCTTATAAACATATTCCCGTCCTGTATCATCCAAAGGCTCAAAGCGCTTTGCCAGGTCTCTCGCCCAGCTGGGAACACCGGATTTGATATCCAGTTCACTCAGAATGCGTTCAATCGTCGAATAACCGACACCTTTTATTCCTCTGGTAAGCATATTACTGAGTGTTGAATAAGGAATATCCATCTCCGTGGAAAAATTACGGACAGATTTGAACTGGCGCCGAATTTCTCGATAAATGGTTTTTGTCAAAAAATCAATATCTTCCTGTTCCCAAACTTCCATATATATTTCCTTTCTGATTTGTATGTGCCCCCTGTACCCGAAAAAAACGGACCGGGAATATATCGACGGAATATCTCCGTTTTCTTTCAATGAATATTTTACATTTTTATCACAGAAAGTCAACATTCTGTATTTACTTTTGAAACAATTTGTTGCAATTTCTGCCTTTCGCTTTCCTTAATTTAGGATTTGTGTATGCACCCCGGTCCATCTGAATCCATGTTGATTCATTATTCATTTCACTTGCGTTCCATCTGACACAGTTTAACGGGCAAATTCTCACCTCCCAGGGATAGGATTCTTTGGGATTTTGTTCTATGTCCGGGAGATAAAATCCAGTGTATTTCCTGACATTTTGCGTTATAATCCACTGTGTTTTGCTCCATTTAATCATCTTAATCATCTGCAGACTGAGGCTTTACATGAAGAAAAACTATAAGAAGACCCTGCTTGCCTGCTACCTGAGTTTTATTACACAGGCGATTACGGCGAACTTTACACCTCTGCTTTTCCTCAAATTTCATACGGATTACGCAATCCCGCTCGGAAAGATTGCTTTGATTCCCACCGCTTTCTTTCTGACACAGCTCCTGATCGATGTTTTCTGCGCACGTTTTGTTGATTCAATCGGTTACAGGCGCAGCGTCATCGTCTCCGCAATCTCCTCCGCAGCGGGCCTTGCAGGACTCGCATTTCTGCCTTCCCTTTTCCCGGATCCGTTTACCGGTATCCTTTTGTGCGTCATCGTTTATGCGGTCGGCAGCGGTCTCACAGAAGTGCTCGCCAGTCCAATTGTTGAGGCATGTCCATTCGATCACAAAGACGCCGTTATGAGTCTGCTCCATTCCTTCTATTGCTGGGGTTCCGTCGGCGTCATACTGCTCTCTACACTGTTTTTTGCCTTGTTCGGCATTACGCACTGGAAGATACTGGCTTGTCTCTGGGCACTTGTCCCACTGTACAACATCTATAATTTTGCCACCTGCCCCATCGAGTATCTGACTGAAGACGGCAAAAGCATGTCCATTCATGAGCTTCTTCAGGTGCCGCTGTTCTGGATGGCAATTCTCCTGATGGTCTGTGCCGGTGCCTCAGAACTTTCCATGGCACAATGGGCATCTGCATACACAGAGGCTGCTCTGGGACTGCCGAAAACCATTGGAGACCTTGCAGGTCCTTGTCTGTTTGCTGTCACCATGGGCATTTCCCGTGTCATATACGGCCACTACGGAAGCAAAATGAATCTGGTTCATTTCATGCTCGGATCTGGTTTGCTCTGTCTGTGTTGCTATCTCCTTGCCTCTCTTTCAGCCAATCCACTGATTGGTCTTATGGGCTGCATTCTCTGTGGTTTCTCAGTCGGCATTATGTGGCCGGGAACGATCAGCATTACATCGCCGCGTATTCCAGAAGGCGGAACTGCTCTGTTCGCACTGCTTGCCATGTCAGGCGACCTGGGTGGTGCACTGGGTCCAAGTCTTGTCGGCGCAGCTACCCAGCGGGCAGGCGACAATCTCCAGGCTGGTATGCTGATCGGCGGAATCTTCCCGCTCGTCCTGGTCATTGTCCTTTTCATGCTCAACCGCCAGATACACAGCCGCTCCACTGAATCCGCGAAACAAACAGATTCCAATTGAAACCAAAAAACAGCAGTAACTTCATGTTACTGCTGTTTTTGTGTAAATCATATCCGGCCAGTTGTCCTGCATGGATGCCAACTGGCTGACGGACGCTGCCAATAATATATCACCACGGCATGTTTTACACAGCCCCAGGAAACAATACACTCGAACAGGAAAAATGCTTCAACCCCAATTTCCTTATCCTGCGCAGCTCAAAAAGACCGGTCATTGTATCCGGAATTTGAGACTTCAGTTCATTGCATCAGGCCTGTTCCGCAGCCTGTTATTGTTCAACAGTGATTGTTCCGTGCAGCATTCCCATCCAGCATGTATAGGAAATCACCTCTGCAGTATCTGCCGTAAACTCCACTACTTTTTCTCCTTCCTGCAGAGAAACGCGCAGTTTGAGAGATGGTATAACCATTTCATTGTTACACCCTGTTATTTTCCCTTCATCAGCATGAATAATCCATTTCACCGGAATGCCTGCTTTTACCCTTATATCAGGATAGGACCGCCAGTCCAGTTCAGAACGGATGACCTGAACCTCATTCTTAATATGCAAGGCATCATCTGTCATGACCTGTACGGGAATACCCTGTATGCCAAAGAGAGACAAGCCCCGGTTCAGCATGGCCATACCCATAATCAGTACCAGGACGCCAGACAATATTCTCATGGGCTTTGCAAAGCGTTTGTTCATCTGACCGCTGACAAGACCAAATCCCAGCATTAGTGGAATGGTTCCAAGCGCAAAGCATGCCATGGACAAAGCACCCATATACCACCTTCCAGTTGACAGAGCATATATCTGCATAGCCTGCAAAGGTCCACAGGGCATTATGCCATTCAGCAAACCTATCCAGAAAGAAGAGGCACTGCCCGGCATGCGTCTCCCCGGATGCCCAGGAAGTATTCCCTTCAAGGCACTCAGGTCCAGCATATTCAGCGCCATGATCACCATTATGATAGCGGCGGCACTCTGAATAAATGCCTGCATCATTGTACTGATCTGCAGTACAGTCCCCAAGGCGCCCACAATTCCGCCAATAAGCGTATAGGAAAAGAGACGGCCCGCATTATACTGAATGTTGGCGATCACCGGTTTTCTTCCGGCCTGAACAGATGCAGCACTCTGGACCAGATTGATACCTCCGCACATGGCTACGCAGTGAAGTGATGTGAACATTCCGAGCACAAACACAACACTCAGCCTCATTCCAGCACGTGCCGTTGGAAATACAGCAAATAAACTGTCCAAATGCAACAGCCCGAAAAGCAGATACAACGCGGCAAGACTCAGAAGCGTGACTGAGAGGGAAATCATCTGCCTGAAAACACTGTTATTTCCCGTTTTGAGCTCATATCCGGCCTGGGCAATGCAATCTGCCAGCAGCGCTTCCGGCAGTCTGTCTTCATCCCATACTGCCGTCAGTGTTCCCGTCCGGTAATCCGCCCGGGGATCAGCTATGCCATCCAGGCCGTTTACTGCCTGTACAACAGCTGACTCACAGTGAGGACAGTACATCCCGCCAATATACCAGATTTTCTCTTTCATTTTTATTGGTCTGCTTTCTTCCAGTTCAGAAACCGGACAGCATTTGCACTCAATACACTTTCAGGAACGGTCACAATATCGTTTTCAAGGGTAAATTCGGTAATTGTAAGCGGATTACAACCGGCTTTCCTTGTGATTCCGACCGTTTCAAGCGGAAAATTCTGTCCACAGTTCTGGCACTGAAGCAGTCCGTCACCGGTATATTCAAACCAGGCATAAGGAGAACCGCCGCAGGACTGACAGGTATTAAAAGCAAGTCTCACTGTCCCCGTATCATCCTTGCGGGCAATCAGCTGCATGTCTGTCCCCTCCTGGATCCAGTCCACAAAAACAGGTTCACCGGTCAGTAGAGAAGCGTCCAGTATGAGGTTTTGTTCAGATAACGCTGCTTCTGGATTATGCTCGGATATTGCACTAACGGCATTCAGTACAGTCCCTGTTATTATCAAACAAAGTATAAGAAAATATGTTTTCCGTTTCATGTCATGCCTCACATCTAAACGACGATTGTGAGTTCTCACCACATTTTTTGTTCAATTATCTGCCTGGCGATGGCTTTGCATCATTCCAGTCGGACATACAGCACCAGCTATTTTGAAAAACACATTCACTGTGTCAGGTCTTTCACAACTTCGCTGGCAATAATCAGTCCTACTACAGAAGGGACAAATGCCGTTGAACCCGGGATATCACGGCGAACGGTACATTTTCGAGTCCCGGGTGGACAGATACAGTGACTGCGACAGCTGATTGCAGGGTCTTCAAGAGGACGGATGGGCGGTTCAGTGGAAAAAACCACCTTCAGTTGCTGGATTCCTCGTTTTCTGCATTCGGAACGCATCACACGCGCCAGAGGACAGACAGAAGTTTTGTAAATATCTGCTACGCGAAATGCGGTCGGATCTGTTTTGTTTCCGGCCCCCATGGAGGAGATAATGGGTGTCCCGGATGTCTGGGCAGCTTCTGCCAGTGCCAGCTTTCCCGTTACGGTATCGATAGCGTCAATGACATAATCATACTCAGAAAAATCAAACTGTTCCCGGTTTTCCGGCATAAAAAAACATTTATGTGTGTACACCGTACAATCAGGATTAATGGCATGAATTCGTTTTTCTGCCGCATCCACTTTGAACTGTCCAACAGTTTCCCTGACAGCATGCAGCTGCCGGTTCAAATTTGTCAGACATATCCGATCATCATCAATCAGATCAAGTGCCCCGATACCGCTTCGCACCAGCGCCTCCACCGCATAACCGCCAACACCGCCGATGCCAAATACTGCCACCCGGCTTTGCCGCAGTCTTGCCATCCCCTGTTCCCCAAACAGCAGCTGGGTACGGGAAAACTGATTCAGCATAGAAATGCTTTCCTCCCAAACTTTAATAAACCCGGCACATAAAGCCGCCTAATCCGATTCTAGAACGCAATACATCTGTCAATATGGCTGCCCTGTCATCCCGGAATTGATTCCCGCTTTGGATATCATAGGGTAAACAGACAGATTCTACATCATTTGTTAATTTCAATCAATATTATCTATAGACTTTATAGATATTAAATATCTATAAAACTTCGCAGACTGAATAGTTTTTTCCTATCAGACCATATATCGGCGAATACAAATATCAGGATGTGGTGATCCCCACTGGCATTCCCACACTGATCGATGAAGAACTGTTCCATCGAGTACAAGAAAAGCTGGAGAAGAACAAGTAATTCCCTGCCAGGTACAAGGCTCCAGAAGAATATCTGCTGACTACAAAGCTAGAATGGCGATCGCGGTCGCATGATGGCCGGCGAAAGCGGAACCAGTGGCACCAAAGGTGTCAAATACTGCTATTACAAATGCAGTAGTGCCAAACGCAAGTTAGGCTGCAAGCGGAAACCGCTGAAAAAGGACTGGATCGAACGCGCTGTGGTGCTGGTGACTGTCAATCGGGTACTGAATGATGTTGAAATCGACCGTATCGCCGATGCCGTGATTGCCTTGCAGGAAAGAGAAGACCCCACGTTGCCGGCGCTGAATCATCAGTTGGCGGAATGCGATAAGGCCATTGAGAATATGCTCAACGCCATCCAGATGGGCATCCTCACCGAATCCACCAAGGAGCGGCTGGAACAGCTGGAGAAACAAAAAGGAGCCGCAAGCTGTGCATTATACAAACTCAGATTAAGCGCCCCACGCTACACCAAACGTTAGATCGTGGATTGAATTTCCCGTTTCAAGTATGGCTACGACAACGATCCCAACTATCAGCGCCAGATCATTGACACTTTCATAAATTCCATCTACGTTTTCGATGATAAACTGGCCTTCACCTATAACGTCCACGACGGCACCGAAACCATCACCCTCAAAGAGATCAAAGCGGCTTTCAGTTCGGATTTATCTCAGGTTGCTCCTCCATCAGGGACACCATGGCTGTGATCTCCTGCAAATGCTTCCCTTCCAGATCCGTCATGATCAAATCCTGCTTGGTATAGCAGGTCGGGTATGGTGACTTTATTCATGATGCAAAGCGCCCCAGATAAACTAATCTGGAACTGGCAACAAACATAATTTTTCTCCAGTGGCGACAGGTGTACAGGCATCGAACTGATTTGAAAATGGCATTGACTTTTTTACATGATTCGAATAGAATATGACCGTTTTAGCCCGCTAACTGTTATTGAAGGCTGGACATATTTCACGAAAGGAATATTAAGCAATGAAACACATTGTATCCGTACTATGCCTCCTGCTCCTCATCACGTCTGTATTTGGAGCATCTGCTGAAAACAACGGTATCAAAATCGTCGCACTCAAGGGTCCCACAGCAATGGGCATGGTTCAGATGATGGATGAGGCTGAAAGCGGCAGCTTCAAAGACAAAGGTTATTCTTTCGAAATCGTTTCCGATATTCAGCTGGTTACACCCATGGTTGTCAAGGGCGAGGTAGACATTGCCGCAGTACCGGCAAATGTCGCCAGCGTACTTTACAACAATGATGCGGTTGATGTTCAGGTACTCGCCGTCAATACCCTCGGTGTCCTTTATATTGTTGAAAGCGGCGATACCGTAAAATCCGTTGCCGACCTGAAGGGCAAGACCATCTATGCCAGCGGCAAGGGTGCAACCCCTGAGTATGCGCTCAACTATATTTTGAACGGGAACGGCATTGATCCGGAGAAAGATGTCACCATAGAATGGAAAAGTGAGCACGCAGAATGCCTGAATGCCCTTATTGCTCAGGAAAATGCCATTGCCATGCTGCCGCAGCCGTTTGTAACAACAGCCATGACCAAAGCGGACAATCTCAATGTCGTTCTGGATCTCACGAAGGAATGGGATGCACTGCAGGCCGGCAGTGAAAATCCTTCCGCCATGATCACCGGTGCGGTCATTGTCCGCAAGGATTTTGCGGATGCACATCATGACGAAGTGTCTGCTTTTATGGATGCCTACGCTGCATCTGTTGAGTTCGTGAATGCAAACGTCGATGCTGCTGCCGAACTGGTCGGTAAGTATGACATCGTTCCTTCTGCAGTTGCCCGGAAGGCTATCCCCGCCTGCAATATCGTATTCATGGATGGCGAAACACTTAAGACAAAGCTGAGTGGATATCTTGGTGAACTCTTTACACAGAATCCGAAAGCTGTCGGCGGTGCCGTTCCTGCGGATGATTTCTATTTTGTCCGCTGAAAAGCATAGTTTAACAGCCCATAGTGATTGAGTTCACTATGGGCTTTTTTAGTTGGATCAGGTATAATCAGGTCATATCACTCACAGATTGTCATCTGTAGATCAGGGGGAACTGCGCAATGCTGAAAAAAAGCGGTCTTAAACTCTGGGCAGTGCTGCTTTGGCTGATTGTCTGGCAGCTGGCCAGTATGGCAGTCGGAAAGGAGATTCTTCTGGTCTCCCCCATCCGGACCATTACCCGTCTGGCAGAGCTTGCATCCGCGCTTTCTTTCTGGAAAGCCATTTTATATACGCTGTCAAGAATTGCCCTGGGCTTCACACTTGCCACTGCTTTAGGCGTTCTGCTTGCCATTCTTTCCTCCCGTTTCAGCTCCATTCGGGACATTTGTGCACCAGCCATGCTGACCATTAAAACCATTCCGGTCGCTTCCTTTATTATCGTTGCCCTGATCTGGTTTTCATCCAAAAAGCTGTCCATTCTGATTTCTTTTCTCATGGTTCTGCCCATCATCTATACGAATACCCTGAACGGAATTCTGGCTGCAGATCCGCAGCTGATTGAAATGGCCCGCGTTTTCCGTATTCCTGTTTTTCGTCAGATTCTCTACGTTTACGGGCCGCAGGTCCTGCCTTACTTCCGCACTGGCTGTACGCTTGCACTCGGTCTCAGCTGGAAATCCGGTGTTGCTGCCGAGGTCATTGGCATGCCGGTTGGCTCGATCGGTGAACGGCTGCAGCAGGCAAAAGTATATCTGGATACACCGGATCTGTTTGCCTGGACGCTGACCATCATTCTCGTCAGTCTGCTTTTCGAACGCGGCATTCTGTTCCTGCTGCATTGCCTTGAACGGCGTCTTACCCATATTGGATCATCTGAATGCAGCACACAGCTGACACGGGAGGCAGTATGAACGATATTGTAATCACCGGCCTCACGAAAAGCTTTGGAAACAAACAGGTACTCAAAGATTTTTCCATGACAATTCCCGCCGGCGGAACAACCTGTATTATGGCGCCTTCCGGCGGCGGAAAGACCACGCTGATGAATCTCCTGCTCGGGCTCATCTCCGCCGACAGCGGTACCATTCAGGGGCTGGAGGGTATACGGATTGCCGCCGTTTTCCAGGAAGACCGTCTCATTGAAACCATGAATCCAGTTTCAAATATCCGTCTTGTTCACCCCAGGCTGTCAACCCAGACCATTCTGGAACGCATGTCGGCTGTCGGGCTTAATGGCTGTGCCGGTCAGCCGGTTTCTGAATTGTCCGGCGGTATGCGCAGACGGGTAGCACTGCTGCGCGCACTTGAGAGCAAATGGGACTTTCTACTGATGGATGAGCCCTTCAAAGGTCTGGACCCTGATACACTGCAGCTCGTTATTCAAGAAACCCGGCGCGCCTCTCATCATAAAACTGTCCTTCTCATCACGCATGATCTCAAAGAAGCTGACATGATGCATGCGAATCTCGTAAGACTTCCTGAAATTCAAGCTTCAAACACATAGAAAAGCGAAAAACCGATGATGAAAACTGTTTTCGTTGACCGCAGCCGCATACACAGTCTGCTCCGTCTGGCATGGCCGGTAATGATTGAGGAAGCACTTGCAACTGTCGTTCAGTATATTGACGCTGCCATGGTCGGGCGGCTTGGCGCAGCGGCCTCTGCTGCTGTCGGTCTCACAAACACCGTCACATGGCTGATTAATGCCCCGCTCTGGGCAGCCGGAACAGGTGTTCTGGCCGTTGTTTCCCGTGAATTTGGTGCACATCACACCAGTGAAGGACACAAAGCTGCCATTCAGTCGATCTGGATCGCCCTGATATTTGGAGCTGTTCTTACCTGCATTACACAGGCTGTCAGTCCTGCTTTACCGGGCTGGATGGGTGCTGAACCGTCATTGCGTGCCCCGGCTTCCGCATACTTTTCCATTATCTGCCTTCCTCTGATTTTCCGGGCCCTTATGATCATTCTGGGCAGTACACTCCGTTCCGTACAGGATACACGTACGCCCATGCGGGTATCGCTCCTGGTCAACATTCTGAATATTCTGCTCAATGCGGTTCTCATCTTCCCCACACATCAGCTCATTCTGCCCGGTTTCAAGATTTCCATTCCAGGCGCCGGTCTGGGCGTTCGCGGGGCAGCTATTGCCACTGCTGTAAGTTTCACTGCCGGCGGTATCGCCATGTTTGCAGCAATGTGGCGCAATCCTGCCATTTCCCCCAAAGGCTGCCCGTTTACACCGAATTCAGTCATTCTGCGTCGCTGTCTCCTCATCACCGGTCCGGCTGCTGCAACCCGCATCGTTTCCTGCCTGGGACATGTCGTTTTCTCCGCACAGGTGACGCATCTTGGCACACAGGCGCTGGCAGCACATACACTAGCTCTGACTGCCGAGGAAGGATTCTACATTCCAGGCTATGGTCTGCAGGCCGCTGTCTCTACCCTGAGCGGAAATGCTGCAGGTGCCGGTGATACAGATGCACTTAAGGGAACCTGCCGTTCCGGTCTCCTGATCGGCACCGGCATTATGTGTATCACCGGTCTCATTCTTTTCCTGATTCCATCCCAGATGATGCGTCTGTTTACAACAGACCCCGGCGTCATCCGGGACGGCGCTGCCGTACTTCGTATCGTTGCATTATCAGAGCCAATCTTCACCGCAGCCATTATTCTGGAAGGTGTTTTTGATGGCATCGGTGACACCACAACGCCGCTCATCTATTCCCTCATCTCCATGTGGGGCGTACGCATCTTTTTATCCCATATCTGTATTTCCTGGTTTCACCTGTATCTCGAAGCAGTCTGGGTATGCATGGTGTTCGGAAATATAACCAATATGCTCCTTCTGGCAGTCCGATACCGCCAGGGACGCTGGCGCTCTTTTGTGGCTCATTAAGGACGCTCCACTTTCGGAAGCCTGAATATGCGTAACCTGTTGTCATGCAGGTTACGTTTTTCTGTTTTAAAGGAAAGTGTGTTCTTTTACAAAACATTCCGGCCAGCATTACTTCACCTCCTTTCTATTACAATTAAAAACAGGAGCTGACATTGCAGCTCCTGAAGTATTTTACTCGTCGTCCTCTTCGAGTGCAGCCTTGTTTGCTTCGATGATCTTCTGAGCGTTGAGCGCCGGGACTTCCTCATACCGTTCAAAGTTCATCTTGAAGGAACCCTTCGCCTGAGTGATGGACCGCAGGTCGGTCGCATACTTGAACATTTCAGCCTGAGGTACTTCAGCAGTAATGACCTGCTTGCCGCCGGAGGGTTCCATACCGAGAATACGGCCGCGGCGCTTGTTGAGATCGCCAATGATATCGCCCATGTACTCATCCGGCACCGTTACCTCAACGTGCATGATGGGCTCAAGCAGAACAGGGCTGGCATTGATGCACTGCTTGTAGGCAATACGTGCAGCCGTCTTGAAGGCCATTTCAGAAGAGTCAACCGGATGATAGGAACCATCATGCAGCTTTGCATGGAGACCGACCATCGGATAGCCTGCCAGAACGCCCTTAACGAGGTTCTCACGCAGTCCCTTTTCAACAGAAGGAATGAAGTTACGCGGAACAGCACCGCCAACAACTGCATCTTCAAACTCAAAGTCAATGGACGGATCAGCTGTCGGAGAGAACTCGATCCAGACATCACCAAACTGACCATGTCCACCGGACTGCTTCTTATGGCGTCCCTGAACATCAATCGTCTTGCGGATGGTCTCACGATACGCGATCTTGGGATCCTTAAAGACAGCCTCAGCACCAAACTTGGTCATCAGCTTCTGACGGATAATTTCAAGTTCCAGTTCGCCCTGGCCACTGATCAGGGTTTCAGTCGTCATCGGATCCTTGGCTACGATGACATCCGGCATTTCCTCAACCAGACGGTTGAGTCCGGAGAAGACCTTGTCTTCCTCACCGGCCTTCTTGGCATAAACAGCCATAGAAATCTGCGGGTCCGGGAACTCGATCGG
>JAFUHD010000043.1 GCA_017469025.1 Clostridia bacterium | reverse complement strand
CAATATCCTCTGGTGAAATGGAAACTCAAGAATGTCTCCGCGATGTAAAGCCATTAAGCTTTTGTGAGGAGCCGTATGCGGGAAAGCCGCACGTACGGATCTGTAGAGGGGCTGTGGGCGTAAGCCCACGGTCTACTCGATAATAAACTGTTCAGCTTTGGATATTTGTACACGGTGTTTGGCTATGAGGTATACGCGGGAGAAGCCCTCCTGACGCTTGCTGCCATCGGTGCCGTGACATTCCTCTGTATACGCAGTAAAATGGCCGTTGCGAAAGTCATGATTGTAATGTCTGTCATGCTCAGCGCCGGCATCACAATCTGTTTTATTGCAGCAGCCGTCGGCCATGGGGCAGAGACCTACAGCTTTGAACCTCTGTTCATCCCTGGAAAGAGCGGATTATCCCAGATAATGAGGATATCCTTCATCTCTCCATGGGCATTTATCGGCTTTGAAAACGTAACCCATTCATCTGAGGAATACCGGTTTAAACCCAGCCGCCTTTTCCGGATTCTTGTGATATCCGTTATTACGTCGACACTTCTTTATATTTTTGTGACGCTGCTCAGTGTGACAGCCTATCCGCCGGAGTGCACCAGCTGGTTTGACTACATCAGTCATCTGGACCGGTACGAAGGGATTGAAGGCCTGCCGCCTTTTTATGCGGCACATCATTATCTTGGAAATACAGGCGTTTACGTGCTGATGGCGGTTCTGCTTGCGCTTGTGCTCACCAGTCTGATTGGAAACATGAGAGCATTGAGCCGGCTTTTCTATGCGATTGCCAGAGATGACATTCTGCCCCGCCGGTTTGCAGAGCTGAACAGCAAGCAGCTGCCGCAGAATGCCATTCTGCTGATTGCACTGATTTCCCTGCCGATTCCTTTCCTGGGAAGAACGGCAATCGGCTGGATTGTTGATGTGACGACGATCGGTGCCGCCCTGATCTACGGATTTGCTGCTGCAGCAACGTATAAAATTGCGAGAAAAAAAGACAGCCGGCCTGAAATGATTACAGGCGCAGTCTGCTTTACGATCATGATCCTGTTTGGTGTGTTCCTGCTGTTCCCGAACCTGTTCTCGAACGACACACTGGAGACGGAAACATACATTCTGCTGATTGTCTGGTCCATTATCGGATTCTTCTATTTCCGGCGCATTATTATGAAGGACCATGCCCGCCGCTTTGGCAAAGCGATTATCGTATGGATTTCGCTGCTTGCCCTGATCGTATTTATGGCCCTGATTTGGTCAGGACGCCGTGATGAGGCCATTATGGTCGATACAGTTCGGAGTATTCAAAGCTATTATGAGAGCGGCAGCGGAGCAGCATTCGGGCCAGAGTCAGAGGCGTTTATTGAGCAGCAGATCCACTCTCTGCATCAGTCAAATGTGTTCAATACCATGGTGGTCATCGGTATGTTTATCCTGGCACTGGGCGCAATGGTTATCAACCATTTGTCGCTTCAGAAATGGCAGAGCCAGACCGCCAAAGAGCGGGACAGCGCCAGAGAGGTGGCATATAAGGATCCGCTGACCGGCGTCAAGAGCAAACATGCATTTGTTGAGGCGGAAAAGACAGTTGCAGAGCGGATTTATCACAATGATGCTGAGCCGTTTTCTGTGGTTGTCTGCGATGTCAACGGACTCAAGCAGATTAATGATACACTGGGGCATAAGGCTGGCGATATGTATATCCGTGCAGCAAGTGAGATGATCAGTGAGTATTTTAAACACAGTCCCGTATACCGGATCGGCGGAGATGAGTTTGCTGTCATACTGGAGAAAGAGGATTACCAGAGACGGCGCGAGATTCTGGAATCCATCAACCGTCAGATTGAAAAGAATATAGGGACAGGAAATGTCGTTGCTTCGCTTGGCATGGCTGACTATGCGCCGGCGACGGACAATACATTCCATGCTGTTTTCACAAGAGCGGATGCGCTCATGTACGAACGCAAGAAGCAGTTGAAAGCCATGGGAGCTGTGACGCGCGACTGAGAGAATAATTACAAAAGCGGCCCCGGACTTGTCCGGAGCCGCTTTTTCTGAACTGATTTGTATCTTGTGTATGGTCCCGTCTGTTAAGAGCATCCTGCTTCCATGAACTTTACACATCAAACGCAGGTACTGCATGTCTTTCCGGTTCCATCTGAATTCATTTTCCCTCAGCCATCGTGTAAATTTTTACATCGATGGCTGTCTTTTTATGCGTTTTTTCAATAAGTTGGTCTTGCCTTGCAACGTGGAGGCAGTTTGAATACTCTGATAAGATGGGGACTTTGACACT
>JAFUHD010000315.1 GCA_017469025.1 Clostridia bacterium | reverse complement strand
TTATAGTGAACGACAAAACTTTTTGTGCTTTCAAGACGCTCGATAGATCTTTCTTGGGTGTACTACCGGTTCCTTGGGCTCCTTGTTGAAGTTGAATGTGCACAACGTTCTGAATTTGTCGTTCGGCTTAGTATAGCGAGCAAAGTACCCGTCCAGCTTCTGCGTGAGATCAGCCTTTGATGCAAAATAGCGGTTATGCGTGCACTCTCGGCGCGTTGCCCGCCATACTTGTTCTATCGGATTAAGATCCGGGCTGTATGGCGGGATGTCCAGAAAGGTGATCGCATTGCGAATGTCCAAATACTGATCATCTTCAGCTATCAGCCTACGCGCTTTACGATGCCAAGGAGCGTTGTCCATTACCATATAGATTGTTTGTCCTTCTTTGATTTCGATATCCGCCAAGAAGGAATGAAGCATCTCAATCGTAGTTTCATAGGTGAACCATGACGGCTTATAGATCAACAACTGGCCGGTCCCATAAACGACAAAACCACTGTACGATACGCTTTCCTTGCCAGGCTTGGATTTGACCCTTGGTTCACTCCCGATTTTGGCCCATTTCTCACGAATACTGGCCTGCACCATGAAGTGCACTTCATCCTGGAAGACGATAACTGCATTGGGATCATGGGCCAGCATGTCTATATTTTTTTTAACTCTTCCCTGCGAGGATCGTTTTCGTCCTTGCAAGGAAAAGTCTGCGGGCGTTTGAGGTTGTATCCCAGATCTCTGAAGAGCCTCTGACACTGCCTAACACTATATTCTATGGAAAAAGTCTTCTTGATATAGTCAGCCAGGCTAATCCCATCCCACACGTCATAACCATACATGTTTGGCTCGTTTTGGAGAGCAATGTCGATCTCAACTGCCATGTCATCGGTTATTTTGGTAGGACGGCCACCTTTATTCTCCGAAGGTTTGAGCGCTGCAAATCCCTTCTCGTCGGCGATTTTGACCCAATTGGTCAAGGTGTTCTTGCTTTCCCCGACGAGTTCACTTAACGCAGAGGGAGTAATTCCGGACAGAACCAGGTTAACCATCTCGACCCTATGCTGGAACACGGTATCATTATTTGCCTTGATGAGTGCCTTGCCTTGCGCTAAAAGCACTTGTGGATCAGTTACGTACTTGCGTGTGTTCATAGTAGCACCTCCTTGGGCGCCACTATAGCATACATTAGACGAACTGTAAAGTACAGTTAGTTTTGTCGTTCACTATATCATTACGCCGTCTTCAGTGATGGCATTCGCACTCGAAAGGAAAACATCTGCATCATAGGCCAGGAGCATAGCAGCACGTTTATCCTCAAACGTATTCCTGTCTATAAAATGGTAATTTCCTGCCTTGAGTGCATCTACCAGGCCTATTTCATGAGCACTCATGCGCCGCCCATCGTGACTGAACTGCCCTCAGGAATCAGCGATAAAGCCAGGGATAATGCTTCTTCCCTGCTCTCAGCATAATATCCGGCCATATTCCTGGACTGAAGCCCTTTGATTACTTTTCCGGCAAGCAGTTCATATCTTTTAAAAATGTTCTCATTCATAGTATGTACTCCTCTTACAGCCAATGTAATCACACTGCTTTGACAAGCCAGTACGGAGAGTCGGATTATCTCCAAATAAGGCTGGACAGACTGCAAAAAAACAGCATCAGTGCGTTCTTTGACCGTTGCCAGATTCGGTCTGCCCGGCTGAATAGGCACCGGCTTTGAGAAAGGCCATTACTTAATCGACACATTATTCCATCTATCGGTTATTTTTGACTTCAGATGCTTTATTTTCATTGGCATATGTTTGAACTTCTGTGGAATGCGCCGGATCTTCAAGGGGATTCTCAGCTGTTTCAGCTGCTCATCTATACCATATGTATCCTTCAGGTAATTTCTAATTAACCTGTCAGCTTCATCATATGGGCCAATACGCTTTATGTCGCCATTCTTCCTGAGTTTCTTAAGTTTCTTCTCCAGACGTTTATGGCTTTCCAGTATATCTTTAAGCGGCATCCTATCGAGTGTCTCCGGGATATTTTCAAGCCGGACAATCATATAAACTGCCTCCTGCTAAATCATAATTCAGTAAGTTTTGTATGGACATCTTTTACAATCACTTGTTTAAGCCTGCCTGACAAAAACCACAATAGGATGACAAAATACTTGATCTTTCCAACAGTATGTTTATCAGAAACCACATTTTTGATTGAACTATAATAGCAGACGCATCAAATGAATCCGTTCACGAAACACCAATACAGAATAAATGCACGTTTGCGTCTTTCTGAACATGGGGTTCAAAACTGTTCAAAAGTATGATACAGAACACTATTATATTTGAATACTATGTATCTGTATCATAAATAATATATGCTGAGTATATCATTTTTTTAAATACAGATAAAGAGAAAGAAAAGATTATAAGATAGATGTTCCAAATTGGAACATCCCAGATGCAATGTGCTTTACTGAGATGTTCCAACCTGTTACATCAGAATAGGCTTTACCATCGTGATTCCGGCACGTCAGCTGTATCCGCAGAACCTGCGGGTATCTGATACAGAGGTTCTGTCCCCCTGATTGTTTTCCATGCGGTCATCCTGGCATTTTGGCATTCAAAGAGAACCGGAAGAAACGAATGGTGTTATTTCCCTTCTTTGCGCTTTCTTTCAGCTTCTTCACGCTGACGGCAGATTTCAGCCCAGCTGGGCATATTGGCGATCATTTCAGTCAACTCTGCCAGTGCACCCGGAATGTCGATATTCTGTGGGCATACTGCAGCGCATGACCCGCAGGCTATACATGCAGATGGACGCTTATCCTCCGGCAGTGCGTCAAACTGCATGGACACGGTCATGGATTTGGCAAACTTCACAGCATTGTAAGCGTGAATCAGCATTGGAATATCCAGTTTCATCGGGCAGCCATCACAGCAATATCTGCAGCGCGTACAGGGTAATGCATCTTTCATACTTTCTGCAATGGATTCGAGGAGTACAGATTCATCTCTGCTCTGAGCTGTTCCGCCGGAGAAGGTGGCAACATTGTCTACCATCTGGTCAAATGCAGACATGCCAGAGAGCACTATCTTTACATTGGGCAGTTTTTGCAGCCAGCGGAAACTCCAGGATGCAATGCTTTCATCCTGACGCAATGCCTTCAGCTTTGCCTCATCCGCTTCATTCAGTGAAGCCAGTTTTCCGCCGCGCAGCGGTTCCATTACCCAGACAGGCATATTCCTTGCCGTCAATAGTTCATATTTCCCTTTTGCATCCTGCAGAGTCCAGTCAAGATAATTAAGCTGGATCTGACAAAACTCCATGGTGTTTCCAGCATAATCCAAAAACTTCTCCAGTGTTTCAGTTCTTGCATGGCTTGAAAAACCAAGATGTCGAATACGTCCAAGCCGTTTCTGTTCAACAAAATAATCAAGAATGCCCCATTTTGGATCCGTATATACCCCCATGGAATTCTCATAGACATTATGGAGCAGATAGAAATCAAAGTAATCAACACCGCATTTTTTTAACTGTTCCTCAAATATCTCAGCTGGATTGTAGCTGGCTGAAATCTGGTGACCGGGATATTTGCTTGCCAGATACCACTGACTGCGCGGATACCGTTTCAGGGATTTCCCGATTGCTGTCTCGCTCTGACCGCCATGATAAGGGAAAGCAGTATCAAAGTAATTAACCCCATGCGCGATGGCATAGTCGACCATTTTGTCAAGTTCCACTTGATCTATGGCATTATCTGCTGTAAGCGGCAGACGCATGCAGCCAAATCCCAGACGGGAAAGGTTTTCACCACAGGCATCGTTGTACATCATATTCTGTATCCGTCCTTTCTGTTGGTCGCCGTTTCAACTTTGAATCATTCACGTTCGAAACACCTTTTTCTGATGTGAATGAATATTACAATGTACATGCAGAGACAACTGCATGCAGCATAAAATAGCGGTTTCAAGTGCCGTTCTACACGATTCGATGATGGTTCAGAAAATGCCTCAGATCATTCATTGCCTTGCTGAGAACAACCGGTTCAGGAAGCATAACGATACGGAAGCGAATATCTTCATGCCAGTCAAAACCGTTTCCGGGTATGACCAGAACGTGATACTCATGAAGAAACTTCATGGCAAAATCCTGGGCATTTTCAAAATCAAACTGTTCCTTGACAAGACCAGGAAAGAGATAAAATGCAGCTTTGTTTTCGATATAAGTGACACCATTTATCTTATCCAGTCCTTCACAGGTTGCTTTCCGCTGTTCATAGAGTCGTCCGCCCGGTAAAAGCATTTCTCTGGTGCTTTCGCTGTCTACCAGTGCTGCAGGGATGACAAGCTGCGTCAGTGCGTTGGCACAAAGCCGCATAGATGCGAGCTTCATGACTCCATTTTTAACTTCATCCAGTTCCCCTTTCGGACCGCTGAACACCATCCATCCGCAGCGGAAACCGCAGATAATATGTGACTTGCTGAGTCCGTTAAAGGTAATACACGGAACATCCGGGGCAACTGCTCCCATAGCTTCATGTCTGAGCCCGTCCATGACAAGACGGTCATATATCTCATCTGCCAATATGACCAGGTGATGCTCTCTTGCAATATCTGCAATAGCAAGAAGGACATCATGCGAATAGACAGCACCTGTCGGGTTATTGGGATTAATGACGAGTATCGCTTTGGATCTGGGCGTGATTTTACTTTTGATATCTTCAATGTCAGGATTCCATTTGTTGTCCGGATCACACCTGTAAAACACAGGTTTTCCGCCTGAAAGGTACGTATTGTTTGACCATAAGCTGTAACATGGCGAGGGCAGCAGTACCTCATCTCCTGTACCTACAAGTGAATCCATAATCATGGAAGCAGCCTCAGATACACCGTTACATATAAACACGTCGTTTGGGAGAATCCCCTGCAGACCACGTCCGATATGATATGTACAAATTACATTTCGTGCATCTTTCATTCCGCGTACATCACAATAAGGGACTGCTTCATCTATATACAGTGAAAGTGCCTGTCGCACCGGATTGGGAAGATGAAATCCGAAACGTCCCGGGTTTCCTGTATTAAGCTTAAGAACATTTGTCCCTTCTGATTCCATCCGCAGCGCTTCCTGATACAGAGGTCCGCGGATGTCCGAATGCACATGTTCGAGTCGGTCAGATACTTGAACCATATGATTTCCTTCGTTTCATTTGTTATATGATGCTGAAAAGACATGAAAACCCCGGGTACCATAAATCCCCAATGGATCTGACGGTAACCGGGATAAAATGTTTATTCAGTTTTCAGGGATATGCGGGGTGACAGACTTACATCTCACCCTCATGATTGCTGCCAAACTGCATAATCTCCATGATGTTATAACGGTCCATCTGAAGATGCTTTTCCATCTTAAGTGCATCCTCAATGGGAATCTGGACAATACTGCCTTCCTGGGTACCAATGACACAGTTACCCTGACCTTCAACCAGAGCCATAACAGCATAATATCCCATACGGGTAGCCGTTTCACGGTCACGTCCGGTAGGTGCGCCACCACGCTGGATATGACCGATAACCGTGATGGTTGGTGCGATTCCCAACGCATCGTGAATTCTTTGACCGACATCATGGGCAGTTCCAGCACCCTCTGCCACGACAACCATGAAATGCGTGTAACCAGCCAGTTTCGCGCCACGAATCCGCTCTATGACATTCTTTTCAAAGTCATCTACATGTTCCGGAACCAAGACTGCAGTAGCGCCGACGGCAGTGCCTACATAGAGCGCCAGGAAACCTGCGTCGCGGCCCATAACCTGTACGACTGAGCACCGTTCATGTGACTGCATGGTATCGCGCAGTTTGTCAATACATTCAATAGCCGTATTACATGCCGAGTCAAAACCAATTGTGTAATTCGTACAGCCGATATCGTTATCGATTGTACCAGGAATGCCTACCACCGGAACGCCCAAACGGGAAAGTTCCAATGCACCACGGAATGTACCGTCTCCGCCAATTGCTACAACAGCATCAAGTCCGAGCATCTTGCAGGTAACAAGTGCTTTCTGACGTCCTTCGGGTGTTTTGAACTCTTCACTGCGCGCAGTATACAAAATCGTACCGCCCTTGGAAAGCAGATGTCCAACACTTGCCCTGGTGAGCTGAATAAAATCGCAGTTAATGAGTCCCTGCCAGCCGCGACGAATACCAATACACTCTATCCCATTCGCCAAAGCTGTACGAGCAACAGCGCGGACAGCTGCATTCATGCCGGGGGCATCGCCGCCGCTTGTTAGAACACCGATTCTTTTGAGATTCTCCATATTGTTCTCCTCTCTCGTTTCGAAATGCGGACAAAATTAGTATTTTTCTGATCGATAATCTGTTGAGTTTATTATACGTGGAAGGCAGCAGATTGTAAAGAATAATCCGGCTGAACAACAGCAAACTCAATCATCATCTGACCTTCAGGTGCAACTGATTGGGCAGATCAGTATCACTGATCCAACTGTATTCCATGTCTGTTGTCATCCCTTTTAGAAGCGTATATGGGATGCCCGTATCCATTTTCGTCACATCCAAAGATGGTCCTGCATAACGAATCGTCCATTCCGCACTCTCAGTTTCTTCACTGTATTCACAGGCTGCATAAACACACGGATCTGTCAGTTTAGAAACCAGTATCTGTGAGATTTCCTCAAACGTGAGCTGAATATGGTTTGACAACTTGGGTGTAATCTGATTTTTTCTGCAGTAAGTTTCAATCTGAGTTGACATACCGAGAAAATCATTGTCGCGACTGTCAATATTAAGTTCCAAAACTCTGAGTCTGCGAACAAAACGTCTGGTTTTTTCATTATTTGGATGTTCAAAAATCTGTTCCGGCGTACCATCCTCACAAATGCCGCCGTCATTCATAAAGAATACACGGCTGCTGATGGACTTGGCAAAGTTCATTTCATGTGTGACAATCATCATTGTCTTGCCGGTTTTGGCCAGATCACGGATAACTGCCTGGACTTCTCCTACCATGGTAGGATCCAGTGCGCTGGTTGGTTCGTCAAAAAGAATAATATCTGGATCCATGGCAAGCGTGCGCGCAATAGCAACGCGCTGTTTCTGTCCTCCTGAAAGCTCATCCGGATAATTGAGCGCCTTCTCTGCCAAGCCAACCAAACGCAGCAGTGACATGCCTTTGTCATAAGCATCCTGACGGCTCATCCCCTTCAGGTCAATCGGAGAGAGCATAATATTTTCTATAACTGTTAAATGGCCGAACAGGTTAAAAGACTGAAAAACCATACCCATTCTCTGCCGGACTTTATTGATATCACACTTTCGGTCTGTAATCTCATCATTGTCAATCCAGATGCGTCCGGATGTCGGCTTTTCCAGAAGATTGATGCATCGCAGGAGGGTACTTTTCCCTGTACCGGAAGGACCGATGATTGAGATCACATCACCATCATGAATTTCTACACTCACATCGCTGAGTGGCGTTACATTTGGATATTCTTTGGTCAAATGCTCTATTCTAATCATGAATGATTACACCTTTCAGTATTTGATCGCTTCCACGTTTTTTTGGATCCAGCCTTATAGAAATCCGTTCAACGATGAAGCTGATCAGTCCCTCCAGAAAAAAGTATATGACAGTAACTGCAATCAACGGGAAAAAGGCTTCATAAGTACGGCTGCGTACGATATCGCCCATCTTTGTAAGGTCCTGTACAGCTATGTATCCCACAATAGCCGTGGCTTTGATAAGACTCACGATCTCGCCTTTGTAGGCAGGCATTACCTTTGGAATTGCCTGTGGAAGAACAATTCGAAAGAAAGTATGTCGATTGGTATGTCCCAAAGCGTATGCTGCTTCATACTGTCCACGGTCAACTGTATCGACGCCCATTTTTATGAGTCCAAAGACGCTGGCTCCAAAGGTAAGTGTAAACCCAATCACCGCCACCGCAATACCGCTGATGGCAAGACTGCCGAAAACTACATAATAAAGGATCATCAGCAAAACCACCATAGGCATTCCCTGGACCAGCCAGAGACAGAAACGTGTAATGCTTACCGCAAAAGGATTTCCGTTACGGCAAAGCATAAACACAAGAAATCCCAGCAATGTTCCAAAGAGGATGCTCATGATCGTGATCCCAAGCGTAGTCACTACACCACTCACGAACAAACGCCATCGTTCTTCACGGATAAAGGTTTTGCTGAAACTGGAAACAATTCCAGACGATGCCGAAGTATTTTCTGATATTGCACTTTTCCGATTATCCCTGGTACATACAAGCACTAAATCTGTTCCATGATATGGAACGGAAAAGTTAATGCTTTCCTTTCGTTCATCGGTTATGACCATATCTGACAGCGCAAAATCATACATTCCTGTAACGATGCCAGGTATCATACCGGACGTATCCACAATGTTCACTGCAATGTCATACCCGTATTCCCGACAGAATCGAACGGCTATATCAGGATCCGTACCGGCAATCTCTCCCTGTGCGACAAATGTAATCGGAGCCTTTGTTCCGCTTGTGGCAAATTGCAGTGTCCCGTGTTCGCCAGTCAGATTGCTCATATCAACCGGAACAGATTCATTGGCAGGATCTTGCCAGAAACGATAGATTTCATCAAGCGTGCCATCTGCTTTGATGCGGTTGATGAATGCATCCATTTGTGATTTAAGTACATCACCATGTTCATCTTTGGCAAACATTGCGCCTATATCCAGGATCCGGACAGGCTGTTCCAGCGCCATGAGCGTATTGTCCGCTGCCATCAGAGAACCTGCAACTTCCGTGCTTGCAAGGAAATAATCAATTCTGTCTGATTTCAGCGCTGCAACCATATCGGTGTAATTATTATACTGGCTGATCGTCGAATCGGGGAGCTCTTCTGCTATAACGGAATCGTGGAAAGAACCAGTTATAATACCGGCGCGTTTCCCGTTGAAGTCCTCCGGCATGAGCATATCCTCAGAAGCCTTGTTAAGCACCATCATGACGGTTCCGCCAGTATAGTAAGGCTCCGAAAAATTAACACTCTCCTTGCGTTCCTCAGTAATGGCAATCCCTGCTGCTGCAAAATCCGCTTTCCCGGATTGTACAGCTGGCAGAATCCCATCAAAGTTCATATTGTTTACCTGAAGGCCGTATCCGTTTGCCATACAGAATCTGGCAGCAAGATCGATTTCAAGTCCGATCAGTTCATTTCCCCGGTAATATACCATCGGTGCATACGATCCTTCAGTAGCCATGATCAGTATCCCATTGGGTGCGGGAAATCCGGCATATTCCGGTACCGTTCTGTCCGCTTCCGTCCCTTCTGTCCACTTGTGTATAATCTCATTCAGTTCACCGCTGTTTCTGATCGATTCAATCCAGTCATTGAGCTTGGATAACAGAATGGTGCCCCTATCCGTTTTGGGCAGCACAAAGCCAAAGTCAACATAATCCAGCTTTTCATCCAGCACATTCAGGTGATTATTCTCAGACATCATCATTCTGAGAACCGGTTCATCTCCGGGAAAACCATCAATTTTATCCGCCTCAAGTGCAGCAGCCAAGTCGGTATATGCGTTATAGTAGCTGATACTGACGTCCGGAAGTTTTTCAAGCACTACCTCATCAAATGTAGTCCCTGTCTGAATTCCGATGCGTTTTCCGGAAAGGTCGGATAACTGGCGTTCCGAGAACGCACTGGCAAGAAAGATGATCTGCAGAAAAACAAGGCATATGCCAACCATGCTTTTTTTCAAAGTAAACATCTCCTTTTTGCAGTCCTTTCAAAGATCAGATAATATATGTCTTTGATGCAGAACCCGCACTCAGAGGAGGTTGTACTGTTAAGTAATCCAATGCACTGATTAACGGGCAATCTGTTCAAGAAAAGCAGCAGCTTCCGGGATGCCACCACATGACCGGAAAGATGCGGATACTTTTCTGGCATTCTCCTTATAGACCGAATCGAACAAAACAGTTTTTACTGTGTTAAGTATATCATCTTCGGAAATGCTTTTTAACGGGATTCCTGCACCAAGTTCTACCGTTCTTCTTGCCACTGCTCCCTGCTCCGGTGTCTGTGGAAAAAGAATCAGCGGAACTTCAAAGTACAATCCTTCCGATACAGAATTCATACCGCAATGGGTCATAAAAACGTCGGCTATGGACAGAACAGCCATCTGATCAACAGATTCATATATCTGAATATTTGAAGGAAGGTGATCAAACTGTTCGTTGTTTGTTCCCATGGAAATGATGATCTGCCAGTCCGTTCTGCCAAGCACACTTATGCAGTTGCGGTAAAATTCCCGGTCCTGATTCACGGTTCCCATGGAAATATAAACCGTTTTTTCTGCTGTCTTGTCATACGAATGATGAATCGGACGGATTGATGGACCAATAAAATGATACCTGTCAGAAAAAGAGTCTGCACATGGTTGAAAGTATTTCGACGTATAGACAATGGTATTGGTTTCATTGTCATTCTGGACAATGTCCAATATGCCTTTTACCGGATAACCCCTTTCCCGCAGACGCGCGATCTGCCTGTTGATTTTCGGCATGGCAATGAGCATTTTGGCAATATCCCACACCGACTCGCTCATATATTTTGAAGAATACCGGTTGAATGCGAACGTTGTGGTCGATGAGACGTACGGCAGATGATGCTTCATTGCCACAAGCTTTCCCCAAAAGGCTACGGAATCCGAAACAACAATGTCCGGTTTGATTTCCGAAACCATTTTAGTCGTCATTTCATCAAGTGCCAGCGTTGCAGAAACAAGCAGCTCTGTTGCAAAGACCTTATCTTTCCCGACCCGGTCCGCATTTTCCTTGTCTTCCATTTCAAAGTCATAGCCGTCACATCCGATAAATACAGCGCTTGTCTGCTCAATTTTTTCGCGGAACATTTCAAAAGAAAAGTAGAATACCTGATGTCCTGATTTTGTCAGTGCGCTGACAAGTTCAAGCGTTGGATTGGTATGACCATGAGCAGGAATACAGAACCAGGCAATCTTCATGGCATAAGCCCCCATTTTCTTTCTGGCAGTTTACCAAACGCAAAACTGCAACAATAATACCGGTGCTCCATGCAAAATACAGATGCTTGCCTCAATCTGCATTGACCATATTCGCAGAAGATCCCTCAGAGGATTCGCTGACTGCATCGCTGGAACCGTTGTCATCCTCCACACCAAGCGCTTCAATCTTTGTCAGAAGGCCATTGACCTCTCCAAGGAGCGTGCCTATCTCCCTGTTGTAATCATTGACAGTGCCAATGGTCTGCTCGTGATCGGCTATTGTCTCCGTCAGCTCTCTGATAACAGCCGTTTTTTTCGTTAAATCCGTGACCAGCTTTTCAATCTGTATCTTCTTAAAGTTCACATTCATGTTGAGCGTTGAGATTTCCGTATCACGGGATGCAATCTGTCCGTTGAGCGTTTCAATCTCGGCATCGCGGGTTGTAACCTGATCATTAAGGGTTTCTATCTCTGAATCACGATTTGAAATTACGCCGCTCAAATCAGAAACCTGCACAGTAAGCGTGCTGATCTGACCGGAAAGCGTTTCAATCTCCTGTTCCTGATCAGCCAAGGTGGTTTTCATCGTATCCGTATTGGATTTGAGGTCCTCATACTTTGTTGACAGCTGGGTATATCTGGACTGAAGTTCTGTATAATCCTGTGCCTTAGTAAAATAGAGTGTCCCAAATACAATGGCAATTACAGCAAATATAAGTGCAGCATATTTTTTCATATCGAGGCTCCTCCTGTTAAAAACATGGTCATTAGCGATATCATATTAAGCCTTTTAGTGTATTTGATCGGGATGACCATATGTGAATCAATCCGACCATCTGTCATTTCCTGCGTATTTTCTGTGATTCGTTAAAAAACCGGCATTTAATACAGAAATACAAGACGTTCCACATTCGGTCTGTTAACCTGTTTCAATTCTCATATGCAACTCCTTAATTCAAAATGGCTATAGTCAAGAAGTGCTGGGATAAGGGACCTATCTAGCGAATAGGTCCTTCTCCCGGACATCTTCATCCGTCATATGCATATCATCTGGTCTAAGCGTGAGCACTAATTGGCAAACTTTGTCTATTGTCTCTCGCCTATTTCTAAAACCGGCAGAAAACAAGGCGT
>JAFUHD010000314.1 GCA_017469025.1 Clostridia bacterium | reverse complement strand
CAAGATATAACGTACGTGTGTCGGTTTCGTCATATCGCAGATACTTTATCATATAGGGAGGTTTCACATATTTGGGGATCCCGGAAAGATCTTCCAGATCATCTTCATTGTCCCAATAGATGATATCAAAGTCTTCGCCTCTGTCGTTTCTGACATGAAAACGTTCCATGCTCTGAGGTGCTTCTCTCAGCGCATCGTGAAAGAGCATCTCGCTTAGACAGAGGGTTTTTGCTTTTACTTTATGATCCGGCGATTCAAGCTTGAACATAGGCTTCTTCCTTCTTCCTTATTGTTTGAACAGTTTCACTGCAAATGTCCGTTGTGTATGTTAACGGGGAAAACTGTATAATGTTTCCGAGATTATACAGCAGGGCTGACGGCATGGCAAGGGGATTCCTGGTTTATAAACACGGGAATGCTTGGAAGCTTCATTTATGTCGTGTCCCTGATGTCCGGCATTGCCGTGTATCCGGTGCCTGTTCATTGATGGAAAATGCAGGTGCTGTTGTAAGGCAGGAATATGGCAGATGCACTAAATGCCAAAAAAGTTGTCTATACAGGGTGTGCCTGTATAGACAACAGATGAGATGTTTTCTGTCACCCTGCCGGGTTAATCCGGCAAAAGCATCTGACTGATCTTAAAATGCAGGTGGAACGGGTACTGTTACCACCTTTTGAAGAAGTCGACGCACCTATCGATTCATGTCTTTTTCTGGTCGACTCTTCTTATTTGTTGTTAAAATAATGGTAATTTGGTTCGTAATTCAAATAATCTTCATATTTGATTCTCTGCGTGTCAGGGACAAATTGCAGGGTGATCTGAAAGTCAGTTCTGTCATTGACGCCAGTATCTGTCTTATTTTCCTGAACATCTTTGATTATTCCATTTAATGACTCTTCGGATGTTTCCGTTTTCTCCTTGTAAAATACTCTGTCTCTGGCAGCATAAAGCAGTTTTCTTATGTCATTTGCAGAAAATGAAACTCTTCCGCCATTTTCCAGTTCAAAACTGAAATCCTGTACGATATTGCTGTCTGATTCAATGACCGCCTGCATGATATCCTTACGGGAGCGCAGTTCATTAAGTTCATCTTCATTGGCAACTTTGGGGTCAAATCCTTCAAATTTGAATGTGGACCCGGCGCCTAAGTGTTTGACATCATAATTGAACAGGTAGACAAGGTCGACGTTTAGATCATCATACAAATGAATGGTCAGGGGTTCGTCAGTGTCCTCAGGCTGAGATGCCGGATTGTCATCCGGATTAACTGGCTCAGTTTCGGAAGGATCATCAGGAGGTGAGATGATATTGTCCTGTTCAGAAACGTTATCGCTGTATTCAGAAGAAGTGAGCGGAGCAGATAATCCGGAAAGATCGTCGGGACTAAAGGCATCATTCGTTGACAGGTTGTTGTAAAAAAAGAACGTTTGTATACCTGTGTTGTCTTTTATGAAAGCTTCTGAATATTTACCTGCTATGCCATCATGATTTCCTTCGATGATCTTCGCAGCTGTGTTGTTGCTCGTCACAATAAGTCTTTCATCCGGAGTTAAGGAAAATGCGTTCCGTACGCCTTTTAGGTCTGAAACGGAACATGACAGATAAGTGTATCCAGAGGGGTTAACGACACGAATCTCTTTTACTCCGGTGTGATCGAGTACCTCAAAAACAGATTCATCAAAGCGGATATCGATACTTTTTTCGAAAGTTTCGGTAGTCAGCGTCAGCACTTTTCCGCTTTTGTCATCGTTCCAGGTAAGTCTGGATTTATGGCATATGCGTTTTCCATTTTCGCCACGAACCCAGAATGCTCTGGAACCATAGTTGAGATACAACTGATATCCCCAATATGGAGATGCTGTAAAACCATCGCAGGCCTCTTCTTCCCTCAAACTTTTATGATGTTCCTCTTCATAATGCTCCTGTTCCGGCGGATTGTCGGGGGCAGTATTGTGCGGCTCGGGATTCTCTTGAGGCTGGGGCAGATCGGCAGGCATGTCTTTTTGCGATTCGTTGTCTGTGCTGGTCTGTTCTGGCTGACTTTGCGGTGCAGAAGGAGCTGCCTCTGGAATCCTGTCGATTTCATCCGGATTTATCTCAGGTCCCGGCAGAAAGTCGATTTCATCCGGATTTATTTCAGGCCCTGGAGTAAAGTCGATTTCGGTATCTGCGCTGACACTGAAAGCCGCTGTTGTTACAAACAGCAAAACCAATATGAGAATAATCAACTGATGTGGTTTCATAGGTGTTCCTTTCTCTGTTATTAATTTCAAACTTCAAATGCCCGCCTGTCGGCTGAGGCAAGGTAGTCGCCATAGTCGATTACCAGCTGTGCCAGCCGCAGCTCTGCGTCCAGTTCATCCAGACCTTCACTACGATTGACCAGCTGGATAAGCAGCTCGTCTTCAGTGTCTCCGTCGAGAACGGCATTTATGATGTACTGGTCCTGAAAATGAATCTTCTGTCGGTGGCCCCTCAGGTTCAGCCACATGCCGTCCGGTGTATGTTCAATCCGGGTGCCTTCCTCCAGTCTCAATTATATCCCTCCATTAAAAACATAGTTTTGTATTTGGCATCGGATCAGTCACAGGATTAATAGTCTGCAGAGCCGGCGCGGAGCGTCGGGCCATAGCTTACCGGTGGATCAGTCCAAGCCTGAGTGCAGTCCGTTCCGCTTCAGCACGTGAGCTGACACCGAGCTTGGCATAGATGCTCCTGTTATGCTTTTTGAGGCCGTTATAAGAGATGCCGCAGACGCTGCAGATTTCATCTGTCGTTTTTCCGGCACACAGCAGTGCCAGAACCTCTGTTTCACGGGCTGTCAGTTCAACGGAAACCTGTTTGTGCCGTTTCATGTATTCCGGATAGGTGAGTGCCATCTTCCGGGTGTGCCGGAGGACTTCCTGCCGGAAATCGTATGTTTTCCCCGGAAGTGTGTTCAGCAGCGGCAAAACGGCAGCACCTTCCATTGAGATGATGCGTATCAGATGATACTGTCCGGCAATGCGGAGGGCATTCTCAAAAACCTGCTGCCATTCAGGCTGACCGGTACGGTGAAGCGCTATGGCTTTCAGTGTTTCAAGTTCAATGTGCAGATAAGTCCGTTTATACTGTTCAATATAGTGGAACAGGTACCCGGCAAGATTCAGTGCTTCAGAGTATGCCTCATTGACAATCAGACAGCGCATCATGACCATGTAACGGTAGTGATCCGGGACATAAAACGATCTGTGGATGTTCGGCGCAGCAGCAAGAAAATCCGGAATGCAGTCTGTATCACTGGTGTAAAGTGCAAGCCAGACAGAAAGTGCCGTTAGATTTGGCAGCAGGTGATTTGCACCTTCCGTCTTCACTTTTTCTTCAAACTGTAAAAGCAGCTGTCTGGCTGTCGGCAGCTGGCCTTCGGAGAGGTGCTGCCGGATCAGGACACTCTGGGCAGCAAACGCAATCTCTATGCTTCCGCCATGGCAGGCGGCGGCATAGCCGTTATTGAGGCGTGTAACTACCTCGTAAGGGGAAAGCGTGCCGCACTCGAATCCGCTTTCAGCCAGTGCGACGTTTATGAGACCTCTGCCGTTCCGGCCAGGAATGCTTTCTATGGGCTTTTGCAGGAAACGGGCAATCTGTCCGTCGTTTTTTGTCCACTCGCAGAAGTCCAGGTTTCCATTGAGCAGCGAAGGGCAGTTGCCGGTAACGGACATTTCCGGAATGACGATGTTTTCATTCAGACTCAGCTTGTGGATTTCCCGGAGAATCCGTATGAGCCCTTTGCCGGCATGGTGGGGGAGACATATTTCCAGATAGGCAAGCCAGGTGCGTGCCTCCAGATTCAGTGAGCGGTTTTCCGTACAGCGGAGGGTGAACGTCTTCAGTTCGCTGTACCATGTCTCGCTTTCTTCAATCCGCAGTGTCAGCGAGTAAAGCATGCTCATTGCAGCCATAAGGACAGGAGAGTTCCGGATGCTTTCCGGGGGCAATGCCTCGTAATAAGGACGCAGTGCTTCGTATTGCCCTATGCCGGGATGCTGCTGTGCATTCTGGATCAGGATCTGCCGGATGGCATCTGTATCGCCCGCCTCCTGATAATACCCGAGAGCCTTGGACAGGTCCCCCTGCAGTTCATAGTATCTGGCAATGCGCAGCATATTTGCCTCGATCTGTTTTCGTGTCCAGAGGATCTCCTGTTTCCATTTGAGAAAAGCTCTCAGCTCGTCACGGATTTCATACAGGTCCGGGTTGACTTTGTCGAGGAATGATCCGACGTTTCTGCAGTATTCAAGCGTTTCGGGCACGTTGCCCTGACCTGACAGGAAAGCAGCCATATCAGATGTGAAACGGGAAACGCGGCAGACTGCAAGCAGAAGATACTGAACCGGTGCCTTCCAGAGATTGAAAAATGACTTCTCATAGAAATGAAACAGATCTATGTGAATTTCCGCAAACAGTGCCGCATCCATGGCCTGTCCCTGCTGTGCATGGGCCAGACACATTTTCAATGCCGGCGGGTAGCCCTTCAGCACCTGCGTAATCCGGGCAGCATCATCGTCCGTGAGGGAAACATGTCCCTTGTCAAACAGTTCCCGGACCAGAGGAGATGGCCCAGCACTTGGTGCTGGTTTGTCAAATCATGACAACTGCAATTGATACGGTGCCGAAAGCACGACTATGTCATTAAAGGAGATGGCCCAGCACTTGGTGCTGGTTTGTCAAATCATGACAACT
>JAFUHD010000313.1 GCA_017469025.1 Clostridia bacterium | reverse complement strand
CAAGCCTGCCGCATCCGGACAGACAGAAAACGGCACGGCCGAAGAGACCGACGGTACTGATCTTACACGCTGGATCAGCTATGACAGTACGGATGGCATCACCATGAGCCTTGCTGGGGCAGCGAATTACCGCACCTCCGGTGCGAGCAAGTCCATTCCCGGCTTCGACGTGATGGACTACGGACAGGAAGACTACGTGTTCGGCAGCAGCACAGCCGATGCGCGGCACTGGGACAAATACGTGCTTAAGGTATTTGAAGAGAATAAAGACACATTGTCAGCACTGTTCAACGAATAATGATCGGGCGGCCTCCGGACCGCCCGTTTTTGGCTTGATAAGTTCTTTGTTTTCTCTGGGAAGCGGACGCAAGTGAGGGGGTGTCGATTTGTGTCTGCCATTTTGGGCTACTGTTTGCTCCTGATTTTTCTGTTTGACTCCCCAAAAGCGGTTACAAACAAGTTATTAGTAAGATTGCGTCTGCTCGTTTTGGCCTGTCTGCTGATTTCTTTTTCTCATTCAGCTCTTAAAATACGGTTACAAATAGGAGAAAAGCAAGATTGCGTCTGCCTTTGGCCTCAGGAGATGACAATTATCGACACTCTTATGACTCAGAATGGCAGACGCAATGGAAGTTTCTTATTGTTGCAGCCGTAAATACAAGTTTAAGAACGCCTTCGGCGTCCTTGACACAACACAAGCGTTCCTGACACGCTGCGCCCCGGGCGGCCAACTCATTTCAGTGCCAGTCCGTCCTTAAATGCTTCGCCGACCCGCTCGGAAACCCTGTAATATCCGTGGGTGTACGGATCGAAGGCAATGGCATCGACCAGGGACATATCGATTTTTCCGTCCACCATGACATGCTCATCAGCGGTCACATTGACGACTTTGCCGATCACGCCGCAGCCATACTCGTTGGTCTGGTATTCGATGAACTCGCATTCCAGGCAAAGCGGGAATTCATTGATCACCGGGGCATCTACTTCCTGGGCTTTACCGGCAGTAAGTCCGCTGCGTTCAAATTTGTCTGAAGTATTGTTTCCGGATGCGATTCCGAAGTAATCGGCCTGTACCATATGGGCTGCATCGGCGATGCTCACGGTGAAGGCGCCTCTGGCTTTGATGTTTTTCACGGTCTTGTGGGATTCGGTCAGGTTCAGGGCTACTGTGCCTCTTTCCTGCATAGTACCCCAGGCGGCGTTCATGACATTGACACTGCCGTCCTCATTGTATGTTGCCACCATCAGTACAGGCATCGGGAAAATGCCTTCTGTGATCTTCAGTTTTTCTCTCATAAATCCACCTCGTTTCAGTAATCAGATTGACAGTAATGTGGTGCTTCTCTATAATTTTAACTGACAGCAGAAAATAATCAAGTACCGGCATTTAAGTAAGGTACTATCGTAGAGGAAAGTATATTGTGATCAAAAACTACATTGACGAAGCTAATTTTGAAGAGACCGGTTTCAGCTATACCTTATCGCTCATATCCGGCAAGTACAAGATGGTCATCCTATACTGCCTGATGGAGTATGAGCCTGTGCGTTTCAACGAATTGAGGAGATATCTGAAGAAAATAT
>JAFUHD010000312.1 GCA_017469025.1 Clostridia bacterium | reverse complement strand
GCCCCAGTACGTCGCTGGACCGAAGATCATGGTTCAAATCTGGTAGCGGAGATAAAGACTCTTCGAGGAGCCGTATGCCCAAATAGGGCCCGTACGGATCTGTGAGGGGTGCGGGGGCGCAAGCCCCCCATCTACTCGACAACTAAAGCGTTAGATTGCGAGTGGGGGACAGGATAATGGGAAAACACACTCACTCTTTTCTTGCCTGTGTGGCAATATAGGACGGGATTCCCATTTCGTACAAACGTCCTGAACTGTTTGTGTCTTCGTATAAACTTATGAGATGGAACCCCGCTTCAATCTGTCCGCCAATCTGTTCTTCCAGTGTATGCGAAAACTGGACACCTGAATTATCATCCTGCAGTTCTTTCATCTGATCTGGATTTTTCAGTGGATTGAAGGGAAGTGCATTCACAATCATTTTTTCTTCTCTGTCCACAATGTAATCCATGTAATGGCTCATTCCGGCTATCAGCAGCCCGCCATGCTTTAAAATCCGCCAGCACTCTTTCCAGATGGGCCTGACGTCTTCCACATAACAGTTTGAAACCGGATGGAAAATGATATCGAATTCCTGGTCTTCAAATGGAAGCGGTTTGGTCATGTCTGCACGGATAATGTGGATGGAATACCCTTCCCGTTCAGATATCAGTTTTTCGTTTTCGAGCTGTTTTTCCGAGTAATCCAGAACAGTGCATTCTGCTCCAAGCGCTGCAAAGATCGGCATCTGCTGCCCGCCTCCGCTGGCAAGGCCCAGCAGTTTCTTTCCTTTCAGTTCTCCAAACCATTCATGCGGTACCGGTTTGACGGGTGTAAGAACAATATTCCATTCTCCCTGAAGCGCCTTTTCATATACTTCATGTGAGACAGGTTTGCCCCATTCCCAGCCATCTTCAACCCAGCTGTCTATGGTTTTTGCGTTTACATCCTGATAATTCAATGTTTCTGCCTCCTTCGGATTAATCCGTCTGATACCGTAATGCTGTTTGATCTGTCAGGCAGACTCAGAGCACCATGTGAAAACGAAAAGTGTAGCAGTAACGGAGATTCATGCTGAGAAAACAGTCAGTCAATGAATTTCTGCAATCGAACCATGAACGCCATACCTTTACAGTTGTGTCGTACGTCATGGACAGCCCTGGCAGAGTGGACTGAATAACGCCGGTCAGTACCCATAAAAAAACACCGGACCAATATGGCCCGGCGTATGTTTCAGCCAAGATCACTGTTACTCATCGTGACAACAGACATGGAATCAATGATCTGATCCACGATGGCATTGACCTGATCTTCACCGTTCTGAACCGGATAAACTGCTTCAAAGATCAGCGTATCCTGCCCGGCTTTTACTGTAACGATCGTAATGAGCAGAGAATTTGAATCTGAATCGGCATATTTGAACCGGACACCTTCGGTCTGTTGGCCACTGATCTGCGGGATGCCAAGCGATGCAATGGCAGCAGCCCCTTCCCATTCACTGGCCATGAGATCCTGAATGGACATATTGAAGTCTGTATAACGGAGCAGTGTGATATGAGCACTGCCGTTTAACTGATAGGTCTGAATGAAGTCACCGTCATCAAACTGCACATTTTCGATCATCTGCGCATCTTCAGGCAGATTGAGGAAAAGCAGCGGGCGGTCAAAGTTTTCTGCATAAGCGAAACCAGATGCGATCAGAAGCATCATGGAGAGCAGAAAGCAAATACTGAATTTCTGTCGATTGGACAGAATCATAAAATCACTCCTCTTAACGGCAGCAGCATCTGGCTGCTGCATGAGTCCGTTGTTTTGACAAAACAGCACAGGGGGCTGTTTCATCGCCTTTAGGAACAGGCCCATATTATAGCACTTCTGCCGAAGAACGTCAAAATTTATCAAATTGTCTTTCACAGACAGATGAATGAAAATGCCTTTGCGCGCTGGTCCGGCCAAATATCTGTCCATACAAGCAGGCAGGGACGAAATGATCTCCGTTGGATAGACTTTCGGGCCCTGCAACCATTGCAGTGGCCTGATTTGGGCGTATTGCGCATCGGGAACATAACTGTGTTTTGATAATCTGTGGGAATCAGGATAAGCTGGCATTTTACAAGGGACTTGAAAACGATGTTTGAAACTGCTATACTGTGAGCCTGACTAGGAGGTACTGATATGGCCCGGGCAAAAGGGATTAAGCCGATGGCGCAGAACAAGAAAGCGTTCCATGACTATTTTGTTGAGGAACAGCTCGAATGCGGTATGGAGCTCAAGGGAACAGAAGTAAAGAGCATGCGCCAGGGGCGGATGAATCTCAAGGAAAGCTATGCCGTGATAAAAAACGGCGAAGTATTTGTACAGGGCATGCATATCAGCCCCTATGAGCAGGGAAATATTTTTAATACCGATCCGCTTCGTCCGAAGCGTCTCCTGCTGCACAAGAACCAGATCCGGCATCTTTTCCAGGAAGTTGGAAAGATGGGATACGCACTCGTTCCCCTTTCTGTCTATCTGAAGGATGGACGCTTCAAGATGGATCTTGGACTTTGCAAAGGTAAAAAACTGCATGATAAGCGTGAAGATATTGCAGAACGTGATGTAAAACGCGAAATGCAGAGGGCACTTCGGGACCGGAACAAGTAATTCTTAACGCGGGGATGTACTGGTTTCGACGGGATCGTGGGTGGCCAGGTAAGCGAGTCGTAGACCCGTGCTACGTTAAAAACGGGAATTAAATATTAACTGACAATAGCTCTTACGCTATCGCTGCCTAATTAGGCGCGCGTCGGCATGAGGATCCCGCTGCCTCATTCACCGGCGTCGAATTAGCGGGCCATGTTTTTGCTTAAGCTTTGCCGCAGAAACACATTTATGAAGCTACTGAAACCTTGAGCCTGTCTGCGGGCGCCTGGCAGAGGGAATGTTAAAACACAGACTGTACTCGGAGAAAGCCTGGTTGTCGCTTTTTCGGACAGGGGTTCGATTCCCCTCATCTCCACCATACTTACCTAATACGAACACAGTTCACCGTCTATTTTACCGATGGACTGGCGGTCGTGGTAGGAAAAATTGCG
>JAFUHD010000311.1 GCA_017469025.1 Clostridia bacterium | reverse complement strand
TTCATGCTGGTTTGTCAAATCATGACAACTGCGATTGATACGGTGCCGAAAGCACGACTATGTCATTAAAGGAGATTTAAATGTCCAATCATCCGTCTAATGATCTGAAATCCCTGTACCTTGATGCTGTCCGCAGCGAAATAATCCGGCAGTGCAAGAAAAAGATATTCCATGACGAACATCTGCATAAACCTTTTGATGAAACCCTATTTGATGAGCCTGAGTATAAGCAGATGCTGGACCTTGCACTTGCTCAGGATACACTGTATCAGGCATCTGTTTCCGAACAGCCATTTGAAAACATACAGATTAAAGCCGAATTCGAAGCCCTGACTCCCTTTATGCGGGACTGCATCTCTGCCGGGTCTCTCAACCTCAAAAAATGCCGACTTGCTGCGAAATCCAAAGCGCATGCAGAAGACAAAAAGAAAGCAAAAGCCGTTCTGCAAAAGCTGTCCATCCCTGACTATATTTATGCGCATGAGGATGAATATGTAACCAATGCTACAATCGTTATCAGTGACGTACTCCGATCCCAGCCGCTGACGGTATCTTTCAGAAAGAAGAACAGACACAGCCCGGAAACAGCTCTGCAGATCACAAATATTGATCAGTTTTTCCTCCAGTTGGAAAACCGTCGCACCTTTCCGAAGTTTGCCCTCTTCGCACTGGATGCCTCGAGTATCATGCAGGTCATCAGCCGGGAAATCTTCAGATCTTTCCCGATGCTTGAAAAGACCCCTTTCATTACAACACGGAATGACATTACGCTGACCGCTGAAATCAACAATACAGCCAGCATTATAGCTGACCGGTTCTGGGACAAACTCTTTGCCCTGTTTCCCAAGTCCCGCATTCTGGATCTTCTAAAAGAAAATGAACGTTACAGCATCATCGTCGAGACACTTGAAAACGTAGAACGGAACAAACGCTCGCTGCACGCCACCATGCTCAGTTCCATTCCGGACCAATACAAGGATCTCTACCCTGCTGCGCGTGCCATGCAGCGGAATTTCACCCTGCATATCGGACCAACCAATTCCGGCAAAACCTATGATGCCATTAATGCCCTCATGCAGTCACAGAACGGTATCTATCTGGCTCCATTGCGTCTGCTTGCCTATGAACAGTATGAGAAGATCAACCGTGCCGGCATTCCGTGTTCACTTCTGACCGGTGAGGAACAGGAACTGGTTGGATATGCCAAGATCCAGTCAAGTACGATCGAAATGGCTGATCTTGACAAATTCTACGACATTGCGGTCATTGATGAAGCCCAGATGATAGCCGATCCTGACCGTGGCGGCGCATGGACCTCCTGTATTCTCGGCCTGTGTGCCAAAGAAATACACGTCTGTGCTTCCAAAAATGCTGAAATGCTCCTGACCCGAATCATTGAAGACTGCGGTGATTCCGTCACTGTCGTCAGACATAAACGCCAGACACCGCTCCTGTTTGAAAGCCGTCCCTTCCATTTCCCGGAAGACGCCCGTTCCGGCGATGCACTCATCGTCTTTTCAAAGAGAGATGTCCACGCTGTTTCCGCCGAACTTCAGAAGCAGGGAAAGAAATGCAGCATTATATATGGTGCACTCCCATATGATGTCCGTCATCGCCAGGCAGAACTATTCGCTTCAGGAGAAAACGATATTGTCGTGGCAACCGATGCCATTGGCATGGGCATGAATCTGCCCATCCAGCGTGTTGTTTTCCTGGATAATACCAAATTCGACGGCTTTGAGCGCAGGAATCTGAACTCATCCGAAATCAAACAGATCGGCGGACGTGCAGGACGGTTTGGTGTTTATCCAAAAGGCTTTGTAGCTGCCATGCAGAGTCCACCATTTATCCGTAACGGTCTTTCGGTAAAAGATCAGCCGCTGGCAAAAGCGACCATAGAGTTTCCAGAAAGTCTTATTGAACTTGACGCACCACTTGTCGATATTCTGGAACGCTGGGACGAAATTGAACCGCATGCAGGCTGGGACAAAGCGGCAACCAGCCGTATGCTTTTTCTGGCACGCCGGCTCCAGCCTTTCAATGAGAGCAACACTTTCTGCTATAATTTCATAACACTGCCCTTCGATGAAACAGAGCCAAGCCTTCTTTCACTCTGGGATGCCATGGTCATTTCGGAACACAAGGGTCAGCACTTCGACATTCTGTCCGCATTGCCGCGTATTCCCCCCATTTCAGACTGCCGTTCCAATGACCTCGATAACTTTGAATATGATTACCATCTGTGTGATCTGTTCTACAACTATGTACGTCATTTCTGTCCGGATGAAGATACACTTTTCGACAGCCTTAATCAGTGCAAATATGAGATTTCCTCTGCCATCATGCATATCCTTTCAACCCAGAGACTGAATGGGCGCCGTTGTCTCGTCTGCAATCGTCCTCTGCCATGGAATTCCCCTTATAAAACCTGTTACCGCTGTCACATGCGTGGTTATTGATTTTCACCTCCTTTCATACTGCTTTTAAGAAGGAAGACTTAAGTCTTCCTTCTTTTCATTTAACTCACGCAAGCGCGTAGTCCTTTATGCACCTGAGAAGGCCGTCCGCAGTGTTGTCAAATTCGATTCCTGCCTGCTTCAGCTTGGCACAGTCCATCCAGAGCGGGCATCGCTCCCCTGCATCCGTAAGCGTAATTCTGAGATTCAGCGTCTTCTTAAGCCACTCAGCAGTCTCAAGCATCGTCATTGCGTTTTCACTTCCATAATTATATACACCACCCGGAAGCGTCATTGCCTCTCCGATGTGCGCTGCTACCTCGCGAACATATGTCACTGCCCGGTGCTGTGTGGAGGAAAAAACTGCACGCTCCCCAAACAGCATGTTCACCAGGAAATTCCCACGATTGGGTGTCCCATACCGCGGCATATCATACATCCAGGTTGCCCGAAGAAGTACAGTATCCGGATTGCACTCCAGAGTACGGTTTTCCATCTCCATTTTCTGGCGGGCATACAGATTTGCCGGTGCTGTTTCTGTTTCCGGAAAAGGTCCTTCACTGGTGCATCCGCCGTATACCTGATCCGAACTGAAAATAACGGTCTTTATTCCAGTCCTAGCAATGTAAACAGGTATCTCCACATTTGCCTTATAGGATGCATCCGGCAAACGTTCGCAAGTCCCTATATCCGATATGGCTGCTGTGTGAATAACCGCATCCGGTTGAACCCTGTCAACCAAATGAAGGATATCCGCTTCGTTAACATTACGCAGAGACGGTGCTGCAACAGCATCCGTTCCAAGTGCATCCATGATTCGTGAGCCCACGAAACCGTTTGCTCCTGTAACAAGAATTTTCATACTTACACCATCCTTTTCTGATTCTGGTCGTCCGATTCAACATTTTTTAATCCATCTGCCAGAAATACAAAAGCTTTCAGAACAATCCATTCAGACTTCTGCAGGTATGCAGAATTTAGCTGACGGTTTTCCGTCCATCATACGCATTCCAAAGATAAACGAAAAAAACACCATCAGATTTGACGGTGTTTTCAGCGGAGAGTTTGGGATTTGAACCCAAGGAGGGGTATCAGCCCTCACACGATTTCCAGTCGTGCGCCTTAGACCACTCAGCCAACTCTCCGTAGGCTGTTGCTCAATCAGCGAAAGCTATTATATTCCTTAAGAGGTATTATGTCAACCCTTTATAAAAACAAAAAGCCGACAAAAGAATTGTGCAAAACTATGAGATCAGGAAAGAAAATTGTCCTTTCCGCTATAGTCAAAGATAAACGGGGACATATCAGCGTTGTCGTCTTCTTCCTCGAGAATGGATGAATTGAACGCTGAAAGATCAATTTCAGCATCTGGTGCAATTGCCTGAAGCAGACGTGGAACGATATCTGAGAGTTCTTTCAAATTCTGAACAGGTACGTATTTCTTCTCTCCCTCTTCATCAACCGTTTCCTGTACCATTACTACATTAACCATTGCACCATGTTCTACCGGCCTTACAGTGCCAAGCGCCAGATATGTCTTTTCCTCCATTTCAAGCGTCGCCAGATGCATGAAAGATCCCGACAGTCCCTGTACGCCATTCAAATCAATCATCTGAATATTATCCCCGAACGGGAACATATGATTCATACTTTTCACTCCTGTTACTGATCACTGTTTCTCAGATAGTTTTCATAAATACGCTGGACAAGTCCATCATCGTCTACAGATTCATACTGGGTCTCCCCATTCTCTGTCGTTTCGGACATCACCAGGAAATCTGCATCCGGATCTGTCTCATTTTCATCATTGAACAGCAGATAATGAACACCATCCAGCATCAGATCATACACAAGCCGGAGATTAACCGGATTACCGTCTTCGTCCTCAAAGGACCAGATATCATCATATTCGTCTTCATCAGTCTCATCCGGTTCCCCTGTCCCGTTTTCTGTTTCCAGCCTGGATTTGTGCTGTCTCTCAGCATCCAGAAATGACTGAAGGATCATCACCGCAGCAACCATATCCACCCGCGCTTTGCGGTCATTGCGATGAAGCCCTCCTTCAAGAAGGGCAGATTCCGCCTGTATGGTTGTCATGCGTTCATCATAATACTGAACGTTCAGGCCGGCTTTCACAAGCTGGGCAGCAAACTCGCGCACCTTGTCTACCTGAAACCCTTCCGTACCGTCCATGTTCCGTGGCAGGCCGCAGAGAATCTGATTCGTCCCGTACTTTTCAGCAATCGCTTTTATATGCCGCGTATCAGGTCCATATCCAACACGTGTATAGGTCTCAATCGGCTGTGCAGTCAAACCAAGAGGATCGCTGACTGCAATACCGATACGCCTGTCGCCCACATCAAGTGCAATAATTCGTTCTTTGTCCATAAGCCTCAGATGTTCTTCGAAATGTAAAACTGAACCAGTTCCTCCAGGAGTTCGTCCCTGTCAATACGGCAGATCAGCGAACGCGCATTCTGGTAGCTGGTAATATACGTTGGGTCACCGCTGATCAGATAACCAACAATCTGTGTAATGGGATCATAGCCCTTGTCTGAAAGTGCCTGATAGACACACAGCAGAATCGTCTGTGCATCCTGTGTATTCTCACTGACCACCTTGAAATGCTGTGTTCCGTTCCCCGAATCGAACATCGAAAACCACCCCTTTAAAAACAGTGTGAATATTATACATGAATCCCCTGTCTGTTTCAACAGTCAGTCAATGCTAAAGCATCCCAAAAATCCGTCAGTTTTCAAGTTTTCTGACAGTTTCCTCAAATTGTTCCGGAAGCGGCGCAGTAAACATCAGTCGCTCACCTGTTATGGGATGATTGATTTCAAGCGAATATGAATGCAGCATCAGCCGCGGTATTTTGACCGGAACATTCAGCTTGGGCGCATAGATGGAATCCCCCAGAACCGGATGTCCTTTGGCTTTCATGTGCACACGGATCTGATGCGTTCGCCCGGTCAGAATATGAACATCAAGCAGTGCTGACTGTTGAAGCTGCCGGAGCACGGTCCATTCAGTAACCGCCGGTTTTCCATCGGGAACAACGGTCATCTTCTTCCGGTCAGTCTTGCTGCGACCGATAGGCAGTTCAATCCTGCCATTTTCCTCTCCGGGACATCCCCATACAACAGCCCGATAATGTTTTTCGGTCGTCCGTGACTTAAACTGTTCACTAAGTGCCAGATGTGCCCGGTCATTCTTTGCAACAATAAGAAGTCCTGACGTATCCTTGTCAAGGCGGTGTACGATACCTGGTCTGTATCCGCCGCCGATACCAGACAGATCCTGAAGATG
>JAFUHD010000310.1 GCA_017469025.1 Clostridia bacterium | reverse complement strand
TACCTGCCCTCATTGTGGTGCGCTCGTAGCGATAACAGGAGACATTTCCGAAGAGGAAGAACCGATTGAATGCCCTATGTGTGGCAAACCGTTGTTTCCTCAGGATTGAACATACCGTCGAAGCTCTCAGAAAAAACTGAGAGCTTTTTTTAATTACAGTCTGCAGGGGGGCAAGAAGACTGCCGGTCTGGCAAAAAAGACGGCAAAATGGTGGGTACTATGAAGCTGGAATCAGGCCGAAGCGTGTCGGGAGACATGAAATCCGCATTTACAGACCGAAAGTCTGTCTTTTGTCGGGTGTCTGATATGACGGTATGTTTTGGACCGGAATGTGTATGTGATGTGAATCAGAATCAACGTTTCAGCAGTGCAATGGCAACATGATATGGCCATGGCTGCCGCACAAAAAGCGGATTTGAGAGCATGTGTTCATGATGAAACCGGAAACTGGTCTGGTTGACAGAGTGTCGTCCTGTGACTTTACATCTTCTGTTATTTTCAATATAATGGTACAAAGATTGATTTGCAAGCACTGAAAGGAATATGAATCCGTGAAACAGATTATCAGGTTCTGTGGCATTTTTCTGACACTGGTCATGCTGTGTACATCTGCATTGGGCGAAATATATACCGGTACTGTGACCAAGGATATGACAATCCGCAAGACACGTTCTACATCCGGGAAAAAGCTGGGCAATGTAACTGCGGGTGAAACAGTCAGCATCCAGGAGTTCGGGGAAACCTGGACGATGATCACAAAGGATGGGATCACAGGGTATATTCTGACCAAAAATGTTACGGAGCTGACACTGCCTGGTGCACCGGCGGATACGGATGCTGCGCTTTATATTGGAGAGGCGACAAAAGATCTGACTGTACGCTCAAAGCGGAGCCGCTCTGCCCAGGCACTGCAGGAAATTCATTCAGGTGATCCGGTTTATATTACTGAGCTGGGAAAGGAATGGATGGCCATTGTAAAAAACGGAGTGGCCGGATATGTGCTGTCGAGCGGTATAGATCAGATTACTGCGGCACGGGAGGGAATTGTTGTACCGGAGGAATTCAGGCCGGAACCGCCGTTCCTGGCACTGTATACTGCGACAGCAGATATCAATCTGACACTCAGGAAAAGCAATAATGCAAAGGCTTCACAGGTCGGTATGGTCTATGAAGGCGAAAGCATCGAGGTTATGAACCTGGACGGTGAATGGGCGCATGTCCGTAAAAAAGGCACTGTCGGATATGTGCTTGCTGAGCATCTCAGGTATTACCGCCGCACAGACCCATATGGGCCGTATATCCCTGGTGTGGAGTTTTATCCGTATGCTGCGCACATCACTCAGGATGTGGATATCTACGACGATTATACGGGCGAATACATCCGGACGCTGCATGCCGGAGATGTTATTGCTACCAGCGGTATGGACGAGCGTTTCAGCGTGTATCTGCCTTATCAGAGAACACGCGGACGGATAAAGTCCACGTCATCCATGACTTTTGAACAGGTACATGCGTGGGACTTTGCGCAGCCAGGCGAGCTGATTGCCATTTTTTCAACGTTTTATGCTGAAACACCGTCTTCCACCAAGGAAGAGGGGCGTCTTTACAACATTTCAGAGGGTGTAAAGCGCCTGAACGGGGTACGCATTCACTCGGGTGAGGAATTCCGTTTTAACGATTATTGTGCACCCTATACGCGCAGCAACGGATATGTAGAAGGACCCATTATCAACTATGTGTCCGATAAAAAAACAGGATACGGCGGAGGCATCTGCCAGGTATCCACCACGCTGTATGATGCAGCGCTGCAGATTCCGATTGAAATCGTCAAGCAGTCTGTTCACTCGGCATATGGTATTTTCTATGCACCGCTGGACATGGATGCGGCAGTGGGTGCGGGAAATCTTGATTTGAGGCTTAAAAACGTTCTTCCGTATGACATTGAACTGAGAATGGATACCCAGGATGGTGTAATGTGCGTAAGAATCTATTATTGCAAGGACTGATGGTTTTTCTGCTGCTCGTCCTGTTCTGCCTCTGTGCTCAGGCAGAGAGTGAAACAGAGGAGGAAACGGCAGAGTATTGGGGAATTATAGGAAAGCGGCTCGAGGTGCACCGTTACGCCAAAGACAGTTCAGCCACGCTTGGCTGGGTTGAGAAGGATACGGTTGTGGATGTGTATGCCAAAGGTCGTACCTGGACACGGATCGCCTACCGGGACGGCATGGGCTATGTGCTGACGAAGTTTGTTGAGATGGTTCAGCGCAAAAATCCCTTTGACGGGCCGATGCCCGGAACCAGTAAACATGTTGCCGTTGCCTATGTAACCAAGAATACAAGTTTTCTGCCGGAAGGATTCCGGTATCCTGTTCAGGTATCGGCGGGAACATGGCTCTCTGTGCATACGATCAGGGATGAGAAAATCACATTCCCGTACAGACGCCTTGAAAATGATGTTGTGATGTCCTCAGCCAATATGGAACTCCAGCCATTCGTCTCCTGGGATGAAGCACAGCCGGGGGATTTGCTCTATGCCTTTTCCACCTTTTTTTCGACGAGTACATCCAAAGAGGGAAATGTCGGCAGACTGTATAATATTGCACTGGCATCGCAGCGTCTGACAAACATCCTTGTGAAACCGGATGAGATTTTTTCATTTAATGCTGTCTGCGGACCATATACAGAGGAGAACGGTTACAAGTCTGCACCGATCCTGTCCGGGGAGAGTACCATGGGCTTTGGAGGCGGCGTCTGTCAGGTGTGCAGCACCATTTACAATATTGTCCTCAGAATTCCGACTGTTATTGTCGATATGAACTGGCATTCGCAGGCCGGAACCAGTTATCTTCCGTCCGGCTTTGATGCCACCGTTTCAAATACAAAGGATATGCAGTTTCGTAATATTCTGCCATATACCATCAGGATTGAATTTGAAAGTCTTGACGGGGTGATGACGGCATTCTTCTACCGTGCAGATACCTGACAGTTCTAGAAAGCAGGCTATTTCATGAAAATACTGGTTACAAATGATGACGGCATCCGTGCAGATGGGATCATCTCACTGGCCAATGCTGCTGCTAGAGCAGGACATGAAGTTTATGTCGCTGCGCCGAACCAGCAGCGGTCTGCTGCCTCACACAGCATTACACTGAACCGTTCGCTGACTGCAGAGACGGTTGAGCTGCCAGGCATCTGCCGTGCATGGGCGATAGACGGTACACCGGCGGACTGTGTAAGTCTGGTCCTGAAGCATTTCTGTCCGGATATTGAGGTTGTTCTTTCCGGCATCAATCACGGATACAACGGTGGAATGGACGTCATGTATTCCGGTACTGTGGCTGCAGCGATGGAAGGTGCCATCATGGGACGGCGTGCACTTGCGGTATCGCTGGCATATGAACGTGAGGATACCTATGATAAGGCTGCATCTCTGGCCATGCAGATTCTGGAACTGACAAAAGAAATGCATTTCCCGGATTATTCGGTACTGAATATCAATTATCCGGCTGTCGACAGGGCGATGGGACTAAAAACAGTACCGCTTCGTCTGACCAAGTATGACGATCATTATGTTGAGTCCACTTTACCGGACGGACGTACAGGGTATCATCTGGAAGGCAGTATGGCACCGATTGAGCAGCACGAGGAAGATGACTATTCCTGGCTCAAGCGCGGCTATGCAACGGTTTCTGTTCTGACACATGAGATGACCAACCATACAGCCACAAATACGCTGGCCGCTTATCTGACAGGAAATACAGGGATACTTTTCTGATTGCAAACACTCTGTGAATCTGATACTATACTTGCAGGTTAAGAACGACAGACTAGAAGAGGACAGGCATGCAGGAAAATTTACAGGAACTGATGCGGCATCTGAATCAATCCGGAAAGCGGCTCAGCAAAAGTCACAAGAAAATTGCAGAGTACATTGTCGACAATTACAGCAAGGCAGTCTTCATGACGGCCAGTACGCTTGGTGAGAAGGTCGGGGTAAGCGAATCTACGGTAGTACGGTTCGCTGCCGCGATGGGATATGAGGGATATCCTCAGATGCAGAAAGCACTGCAGGAGCTTGTCCGTCACTGGCTCACGGCTGTACAGCGGTTTGAGATGGCTGCAGATATTGAACCCGGCGAGGTACTTGGCACAGTTCTCAATGAGGATATGCAGAACATCAAATCGACCATTGAGGAGATTGATGCCTCAGCATTTGACGATGCCGTACAGCGAATCAGCAATGCACGCAATATCTATGTCATGGGACTGCGGTCAGCTGCACCAATCGCACAGTTTCTCTGTTATTACCTGAACTTTATTTTTGACAATGTCCGGATCGTATCTGAGGCGAGCGGTGATGTGTTTGAACAAATTTCCAGAATCAATGAAGAAGATCTGCTGTTTGCCATTTCATTTCCGCGCTATTCCACCCGTACGCTTGAAGCCATGAATTTTGCCAGAAATCGTGGTGCAGTGGTTGTCGGGCTTACGGACGGCCCCATGTCGCCAATTTATCAGGCAAGCACCATCTGTCTCACCGCACGTACGGATATGGCATCGTTTGTGGACTCCATGGCAGCACCGCTGTCGGTGATCAATGCCCTGATTGTGGCACTTGGACTTTGTCACCAGGAAGAACTGAGTGAACATTTCCAACTGATGGAAGGAATATGGGATGAATACAGAGTATATGTCGGACGCGATAAAGAGTGATTGTATCATCCTTGGCGGAGGCGCTGCTGGAATGATGGCAGCGCTTTTTTCAGCAAGGAACGGAGCCGATACACTGCTTCTTGAACGAAATGAAAAACTGGGGAAGAAGGTTTATATTACCGGAAAGGGCAGATGCAATCTGACCAATACCGCAGATCTTGACACTTTCCTTCGGGAAGTACCGCACAATCCCCGTTTCATGATGTCTGCACTGTCACATATGGATCATGACACGGTTGTCCGCCTGTTTGAGGAACTGGGGATGCCGACCAAAGTGGAACGCGGCGGGCGGGTGTTTCCAGTCAGCGACAAAGCCAGTGATGTCACCAGAGCACTGAAACATGGAATGGATATGTCAGGTGTGCGCATCCGGTTGGGTGTACATATTACGGATATTGCACATGACGGGAATCAGTTTTATCTGACAGCTGAAGACGGCAGCAAATATGTCTGCCGTGCGCTTGTGCTGGCTACGGGCGGTGCTTCTTATCCTGCCACCGGTTCAACGGGAGACGGATACCGTTTTGCAGAAGCATTTGGTCATCCTGTGTTTGAACCGGAACCGTCACTGGTTGGCATGAATCTTGACAGTGACTGGCATGAGCGCCTGCAGGGACTTTCTCTCAAGAATGTACGTATAACCGGAAAGCTTGGGAAAAAGGTGCTTTACAGCGAAATTGGAGAGATGCTGTTTACTCACTTTGGTGTCAGTGGTCCGCTTGTTCTGGAGCTCAGTTCTCACATGATCGGCCATTATGGAGAAACTGTCGTTACATTGAATATGAAACCCGGCATGACAGCAGAAGAGGTAGACAGGCGGCTTGTCAGTGAATTTTCCGAAAACTCCAGAAAACAGCTGAATACGGTTCTGGGCAGCCTTCTGCCATCACGGCTGGCAGGCCTTTTCCCAGCAATGTGCGGCCTGTCACCCGAGATGTTCTGTGGCGATATCACGCGTGAAAACAGAAAGCACATTCAGCACATGCTGACTGAAATGGTACTGCCCATAACCGGTCCGCGCGGTTTTGAGGAGGCCATTGTTACCCGAGGCGGTGTGGATGTAAAAACCATTCAGCCCAAAACCATGATGAGCAAGCTTGTCCCCGGCCTTTTCTTTGCAGGCGAACTGCTTGATGTGGATGCCCATACGGGTGGATTCAATCTGCAGATTGCCTGGTCAACCGGGGCACTGGCTGGAACCAGTGCCTGCAATTTTATTCATGACACATCGGAGGTGAACTGATTGGATCTGCGTTTTGAAAAGAACAGAAGAAAATATGAATCAACGGCTCGGCTGCTGCTGCTTATGTCCATGTCGGATATTGCCAAAGATGCAGTGATCCGGTTTGAACACAGCCTTGGTGTCGGTATCTTTGTGACTGTCGATGGCATCATGCTCTCTACGACAAAGCTGCGGCGGATCGAAGATAAAATGCGGGAGATTGCCTCAAAAAACATCCCGATTGAACAGCAGGAATGGCCGCTTCAGAAGGCGCTTGATTATTTTGCCGAAAAAGGCCAGAAGGATACCCTGCGTCTGCTCAGGAACCATAAGCGTGATACGGTTACAATGACCGTATGCGACGGGTTTGCCGACTTTCTCTGCGGCGAAACTGCCGATCACACAGGTGATATCTCCGGTTTTTCACTCAGGCTCTTCTATCCGGGAATGGTTCTGATTCTGCAGTCCATGAGCCAGGCAATTGCACAGGGTGAGTTCAGGGACCGGCCAAAGCTGATGCGTGCCTATTCGGAGGCCGCTGCGTGGGAACACATACAGAAATGCAATGGCGCGGCTGATCTTAACGAAATCATTGAACGGGGACAGATCCGGGATTTCATCCGGGTCAGTGAATCCATTCAGAGCCGGACCATTACCAGCATTGCCGAGGAGATTGCGGATTTGGGATGCCGCGTAGTCTTTATCGCCGGTCCGTCATCCAGCGGCAAAACGACCTTTGCAAACCGTCTGGCGATAGAACTGCGGGTCAGTGGGCGCAACCCGATTCCGATCTCGCTGGACAATTATTACAAGAACCGGGTAGATATTCCCATCGGAGAGAATGGAAAGCCGGATCTTGAGTGCCTTGAATCGATTGACACGGAACTGTTCAATGAACAGCTTCTCGAACTGCTCCAGGGGGAAACCGTAGAGATTCCGCTTTATTCCTTCTACACAAAGAACCGTGAGCCTAAGGGGATGGAAGTTGTCATGAAAGGACAGGATGTTCTGATTGTAGAGGGTATTCATGGTCTTAATCCAGCTATCGGCACGGATGTCCCCAGTGAGAGTAAATACCGTATTTATGTCGGGGCACTGACGCCGATCAACCTGGATAACCATAACAGGCTCCGCGCGACCGACATACGTCTGCTGCGGCGTCTCGTAAGGGATGCACGCACAAGAAATGCAGGGATCAATGAAACACTCGGCATGTGGGATGACGTGAAAATCGGTGAGATCAAGAATATCTATCCTTACATGGAGGAAGCCAATGTTGTGTTCAATACGACACTGGCTTATGAAATCTCCGTCCTGAAGCCGCACGTCTATGACATGCTCCTGCAAGTTGGCCCGGACAGCCAGTATTATTCAAGCATGCAGCGTATACTGCACTTCCTTGATTATTTTACCGATGTGACGGATGAAACCGAAATCCCTCCAATTTCCATTCTGCGGGAATTTGTGGGCGGCTGTACCTTCTACGATCATTGATAATGGACCCTGGCTTACAGTAAAGACTGTTGGCCTACCGGCATAAGGGACAAAAAGCAGAAGGCTTGAAAGGATGAGAAGATGGCGGTCAATTATACGAAACTGAAGCTGAGTGAACGGCTTTTGAATCGGCTGTCCAAGCGCTTTATTGCTTTTGATACAGAGACTACGGGGCTGGATCCGTATTATAACCACATCATTGAGGTTGGTGCTGTTTTGTTTGAAAACGGGAAACCCGTAAATAAATATGGCAGCCTGATTCACTCAGTCGATTATGTTCCATATGAAGCACAGGCAGTTAACCATATCAGCAATGAAATGGTTCGAAATGCGCCACCACCAGATGTTGTTTATCCGCAGCTCGTGTCCTTTCTTGGCGATGCCATTCAGGGAAATACGGTCATTGTCGGTCACAATGCGACGTTTGACATGAAATTTCTGGCTATGGAAATGGTTGGAACCGGCAGGTCCATGGACCTAATATATGCGGATACCTGCGCACTTTCCAGAACTGCATTTCCTTCCATGTACAGCCATACACAGGATTCAGTAGCCCGAAAGCTTGGTGTGATAAACCAGAACAGCCACCGGGCAGTGACAGATGCCCAGACATGCGGAGAGATCATGGTCCGTATGATTCCGCTTCTCAGAGAGGATGAAAAAGTTCTCCATGAATCACAGCGGAATGCAGAAAAAAAGAAAAAGTCTGAACCGAACGAGACGGAAAAAGCGTTTTGTGAAGCTCTTGCACGCATGGCCAGGGAAGCGCATCTGGAAGATGATTATCTGTGCTTCCAGAAATCTGGAAAACTGCTTCATGTGCGGAGTCTGGAACCGCTTTTCTCTGTCAGTCTGACAGGGAAAAAGCCATATCTTGTTGGACCATACATGTTCTACGAGGCACTGGGGATTGATGAATCCCAGTGTGAAATGTACAAACCCTGCTGTGCGGGCGAACAGAAGCTGTACGGAGATACATTCCGGATTCCAATTGAGGATAACCTGAAGAGGCTGTCTGAATGCCTGATCCGGACGTCATTAAAGGATAATAAATATCTGAGACTCATAACGTCCCAGGATGCGGAAAAGCGATGGAAAGCGGTCAGTGAGATGGAGCTGTACTGGAAGCCGGAG
>JAFUHD010000309.1 GCA_017469025.1 Clostridia bacterium | reverse complement strand
GGAAGCCGTCCGGTTTCACTGTGTATAAACCCGAAAACAGCTGCACCGATTGCACTGTATGATCTGTTTACGGATTCTGAAACTGCAAAAGCCCGGCTGGAAGAACTGATAGAGCTCGACATACTGGATTCTGTTTCGGATTATCTCGAGTATGCAGAACTCCTTCCGATGCCCGACGACTGTTTTTATCTCAGTCAGGACAGCCTGACTGTCTATTATGATGATGAGCACTACCGGACGTTTTCCGGAGAATGCGGTGCGGTCAGCTTTGCGTGGTTTGAAATTGCCGATCTTCTGGATCCGGATGGACCAGCCGGCAGTCTGATTCCTGCAGAACCAGATCTGGATGCCATCAGGGCAGCAGTACAGGAAGGGTCATTCGGAACGGTTTTTCCTGTCCGTTTATCCGAGCGGCTTGGCGATGTGCTCGAAGCATATCCAAAGCTCGGTGATCCGGACTATACCAGAAACAGCAAGCTTTATCTGCCTGAGGCGGCTCAGCTCAGGGGCTATGGTGTTGAAATACCAAAGTATGCCTTTACAGAGGACGATGAAACACCGCTGAGTGCCATCCGAGCATCCAGAATAGATTTTTACGGTCTCAGAACCGGCTGGACCGGTAAAGATGACATTACGGCACTTCTCGGTGAGCCTGCAGCCATTGTCGCATATGATGCTCAGAAAGCAGAGGATATGAGCATGGCTGAGGGAGAGAGCCTCGTATACCGATTCGGCGATTTCATCCTTGAGGTGCATCTGGATGAAGAAGCTCTGTTGTCCATGCTGATTCTCCGAACAGAAATGCCCGAGTAGCATTTGAGTCATTTGGGCATTAAATTGAAAGCGCATAGTTCACATTTGTTTACTAAAAATGCCGTTAATCCCAAAATAATGGGAGCACAGTTTTGAACAGATACCCTCATTCGATGAGTTGCTGTGATGCAAAGTGTCAGTCTGTAAAATGACGGCGAAACCTCAACGAAGCTGCTCATAAATGAGTGAATTTTATATATTACAGTTGCGACTTTGAGCATAGTTTAAAGTCCGCTTTCTGAAACGCTGAACTGTTCATGTTTTATTCCGTATTTTCTGTTGACTATCATTTGACGTAATGACACTGAACGTTAGAGGGCAGTATATCGCACTAAAGGATCATGGACTGCTTTCTGGGTCTGGAAAGCCGTGCCAAACTCAAGCTGACGAATACAGAAAGGATAGCATCATGAAAAGGTTTAATACAACTGCGGTGTGTATACCTGCAAAACATTATATGGTCGATCTTTCCGAGCGTGTGTCAGAAATTAAAAAAATGGTTGATGCGGGAGAGTATTTCACAATAAACCGGGCAAGACAATATGGAAAGACAACAACACTTGCCGTGCTCGCAAATTTTTTGAAGCCAGAATATGATGTGCTGAGTTTGGATTTTCAAAAGATCAGTACTGACAGCTTTCAAAGCGAGAAGAGTTTTGTAAAGGCATTCTGTCGCCAGATATTATCAAGGGGAAAGAAGCTTTTCATTCCGGAAGGGACGAAGAATGCGCTGAATGATTATATTTCCAGAAGAGAAGAAAAAGCTGTTTTTGATGAGCTGTTTACAACATTGTCGGAATGGTGTGAAAACACTGAAAAACCGCTTGTGATGATCATAGACGAAGTTGACAATGCAGCAGGTAGTCAGGTTTTTTTAGATTTTTTGTCACAGCTTAGAGCGGATTTTCTTGAACGTGAAATTGATCCGGACAAAAAGACTTTTCAGTCCGTTATTCTGGCGGGGGTGACGGATGTGAAACACCTCAAAAACAGAATGCGTTCGGAAAGTGAGCATAAAGATAACAGTCCCTGGAATATCGCGTCTGATTTTAATATCGATATGAGCCTGTCAGAATCCGGTATTCAGAGGATGTTGGTCGAATATGAAAATGACCACCATACCGGGATGGATACGGGAGCCATGGCTAAACGATTGCGGGATTACACAAATGGATATCCTTTTCTGGTGAGCAGAATATGCCAGTTAATCGATGAGACTGTAAGCAGGACATTGAGTCTGTCAGAAGCATGGACAACGACTGGATTTGATGAAGCAATAAAGATGCTGCTGGCTGAGAATAATACACTGTTTCAATCTCTGACGAAAAATCTCAATAATCATCCGGAACTCAGGGATTCTGTTCGCAGCATTCTTATGGAGGGAACGCGAATTACATGGACAGGACAGCAGGATTCCATTGTTCTGATGCAGATGTATGGCTTTATCCGGAACGACAATAATACAGTAAGAATTTCAAACAGGATATTTGAAACTATATTGTATAATCTCTTCTTATCAGATGAAGAATTGAAACGTAACGTGTTTTCCAGACAGGGAGATTTCGCGAAAAACATTTTTGTAAGAGATGGCATTTTGAATGTCAGGCTGATACTGGAACACTTTATTGAGACATATATTCAGATATATGGACCGTTAGAGGAAAAGTTCAAAGAAAAGGATGGAAGGGAACAGTTTCTCCTGTATCTGAAGCCAATCATCAATGGAACTGGTAACTATTATATTGAAGCCCAGACCAGAGATCAGAAACGGACAGATGTGAACATCGACTATCTTGGACATCAGTACGTGATTGAAATGAAAATCTGGCACGGAGAAAGATATAACGCAGAAGGTGAGAAACAAATCAGCGGATATCTGGATTACTGGCACTTGAATACCGGCTATATGTTAAGCTTTAATTTCAATAAGAAAAAGAAACCGGGCGTGGAACGGATCCGGATCGGGGATAAAGTTTTGTTTGAGGGAACGGTATAATGCCCTGCGAATATGGGAATGGTTCAGGGGGCAAATGATATCATGACGGTGGATGCTGCTTTTCTTGTCTCCATGAAAGGATAAAAACTCTGTCAAAATGGTTTTTGCCGGATGGCTGACAGATATGTTTGCCGGTAATGGAAACTGTGATCAATCGTGTGAATATGTGTTTTTAATAAATATCGTGAGGGTGACATGGGAGCTTATTTGAATCCCGGAAAAGATGCGTTTGAAGAAGCGGTAAACTCAGAGATCTTTGTCGATAAGACCGGGATGATACAGTATCTGAACTTGGTAGTAAAGACGAAGCAGAAATATGTTATCGTCTCTCGTCCCCGTAGATTTGGGAAGACCATGGCAGCAGACATGATCTGCGCCTATTATGACAGAGAAGCAGATAGCCATGAATTGTTTCAACAGAGCGGGCTGGCAGATACGCTGCCTGTAAAAAGAGGGGAAAAAGAACTGGCCTGGGATGCCTTTCTTGGACAATTCGATGTTATTCGTATTGTTATGACGGATTTCATGGAAGATTGCGAAACGGTGAATGATATGCTTTCCTGTCTGACGGACGAAGTAGCTGCAGAACTGATGAATGGTTATCCAGATATTCACTATGGAAACCGGATTAAGCTGCACACCGTCATGAATGAGATTTATGCGAAAACCAAACGACAGTTTGTGATTGTGATTGATGAATGGGATGCGGTGTTCCGTGTCTGGAAGGATGATATAAAAGGACAAACGAAATATCTTGATTTTCTGCGTAATCTGCTGAAAGATAAAGCATATATTGCATTAGCTTATATGACCGGAATTCTGCCGATCAAAAAGTATGGCGAACATTCCGCACTCAACATGTTTACAGAGTATTCCATGATGCTTCCACGCCAGCTGGCACCGTATACGGGCTTTACAGAAGAGGAAGTAATGGAGCTCTGCAAACAATACAATATGGAGTACAAGGACATATCTGACTGGTATGATGGATATGTGATCAGTGACCGGATTCCGACGGATGAAAGGGAGTCGTACCGTAAGGGAGACTATCATGGACACAAGATCTCAATCTACAGCCCGTTGTCTGTTGTGGAGTCAATGACAACAGGTCAGATCAGGAACTACTGGAACAGAACCGAAACGTATGAAGCGCTTGCAGAGTATATCCGGAAAGACTATGACGGACTCAGAGATGCAGTAGCGCTGCTGATGGATGGTGGAAAACTCAGAATCGATACATCAACCTACCAGAACGATATGACAACATTTCACGGGAAGGATGACATTCTTTCCCTGCTGGTCCATCTTGGTTATCTGGGCTACGATGACGCGGCAAGCGAAGTGTTCATTCCCAACAGGGAAATACTGGACGAGTTTAAATCATCCACAAAGTCAGCAGAATGGACAGAGATATTTAAAGCATATGAAGAATCCGCAATGCTTTTGAAAGCCACCTGGAACCGGCAGCAGAACGAAGTTGCGGAACTGGTTGAAAAGGCTCATAACAAGGCGGACAACAAGACATATAATGATGAAGCGGCATTAAGCTATGCGATCCGTCTGGCCTATTATGCGGCACAAAAGTACTATACGATTCTTCCGGAAACAGATACAGGGAAAGGCTATGCAGATCTGATTCTGATTCCGGCGCCAAAGTACAGTGACAAGCCTGCCCTTGTCATTGAACTGAAATACAACAAGGATGCTGATGGCGCTGTCGCACAGATCAGGCGGCAGGCATATCCGGACCGTCTTGAGCACTACAAGGGAAACATCCTGCTTGTGGGTATCAATTACGACAGGGAAGCGGCGAATGACAGCCCGGAATTCAAGCATCACACGTGTGTGATTGAGGAAGCATAAGAGAACGGACGATATAATTTGATCTGGTTAAATCCGTTCCCGGATAAAAATAGCAGTTGCAAAATTTGCAACAATAGTTTATAAACGTACATACAATAACAATGCAGCAGTTTTGTCTGCTGCTGACAGGTGCTTGGGGGAGTGCCTGGAAAATAGAAGGGGGCAAAAAGATGGCCGCAAGGGCATCCGGTAAGAAAGGAAATTCGAAGAAAACAACGCCGAAGAAGAAGGTAACCGGCAGAAGAGGAACAGCTACTGCTCAGCCGGAAAAGACAGATATACGGGGTATTATAGGCATCATTCTGTTCTGCTTGGGTATCCTGATGTTTGCCTGCCAGTTTATTCCGTCTAAAGGCGGGTTTCTGAATGCCTGCAAGCTCTTTCTGTTTGGATTTGGAGGCAAGCTTTGTCTTCTGATTCCACTGCTGGTCTGTGCATGCGGTATTATTCTGGTCTTCTTTGCAGATGCACCGCTTAACATGCGACGGATGGTCTGCGGTGTGATCATTTTCTTTCTGGTGGAAACCATTTTCCAGATTTTTAATGTTAAAAGGGTTGGTATAAGCGATTATGCGACATTCCTTGCCCAGAGTTATAGGGATTCATCCCTGTCTCCGCAGGGTGGAGGACTGCTTGGCGCGCTTCTGGCCTGGCCTATGTATTCGGCACTTGATACCTGGGGTTCCGTAATCGTACTGGTGTTTGCCATAGTAATTGTCCTGCTCGTCATGACTGGTGCCTCTTTTGGAAACTTTGGTCCGGCCGTTTCCGAATGGGCGGATGATTTCCGTGAGAACATGGCCGAGCGCCGTGAGGAAAAGGAGGCTATGCGCGAGGCCAGGGACGAGGAACGTCTGAACCGTGAGGCGGAGGAGGCCATGGAGCGGAGCCGCCGTCGCCAGGCACTTCAGGAAGAGAAGACAAATCCGCCGGAGACAATGGAGGAAAAACCTGTAGAACCAGTTGAGAAACCGGTAAAACCGGTGGTTTCGGCCAAAGGCAGCAAAGGCAAAAAAGGAAAACAGAAAAATGCCAAGCCAGTCCCTGCAGTATCTCAGGAACCGTATCCTGAAGATGCACCGGTAACAGAAAACTTCAGACCGATAGCGGGCAACCGTACAGTCAGCAATGCTCAGTCTGCCTACACACAGCCCAAGCTCATTCGCACGTCCGCACCGGACCTCTATATTGAACGCGATGATGAGTTTAACCGGCCTGCGGAGGCACGTGAGGACGATGGTCGCGGCTTTACCAGGGAAGAGGCAGAATATGCCTTCTATCACGGGATCAATGCCCAGATGGATAATTCCCAGTATGCAAGGCCGAAAGATGATGAACAGCAGCCGGCAGGGCCGTCTCTTGGCGATCCAATTCCACTGTATCCTGAAAAGCAGAAGACTGAAGAACAGCCTGATACAGGAAATGCATACGCCGGTAAAGACTATGATCTCGGGACACCGGTAGGATATGCTGATTCGGATATTCAGTATCCGGATGAGGCACCTGAGATGTATGATGAACGTCCGGTGCCACCTGAGGAACCGGTTATGCCGGTCATGCCGCAGCCACCGGTTGCACCTGTACCGCCTTATGATATCCAGGCAGCTGGAATAGCTGCTTCTGCAGCGGTTTTCTCAAAATCGGTATCTCCGGTTTCAACATATGCACAGCCCGCAGCACAATATGCACAGCCTGTGTCTCAGGGGCAGGCAGATGCCGGCCAGTCGGCACCGTTTGCCTTTCAGAGTCCAGACGGATGGAATAGACCATCTGCCATGTCAGGCACTGATACCGATACGTCGCCGTCAGCATTTGCGAACAAAACGCAGGCTCAGGGAAACACGGTATCAGAAAACGAAAACAGAGCGGGCGAATCTGTTGCGAAAGTTCAATCCGGAGACGGACATCCACGCCGCCGTCGGTCCGGTACGCATGCTGTACCTGTTTCGATGGATACTGCACAGACAAGGCAGGCAAATGTGTCAGCTGAAATGACACAGCCGCAGGCACCGGTGTATCCGGGAAGTGCAGAGCAGCAGCCTGCTGTTTCTGTGTCTGAAAAGGTCCAGCCGCAGGCACCGGTATATCCGGGAAGCACAGAGCAGCAGCCAGTTGTTTCCGCGTCTGAAAAGATCCAGCCGCAGGCACCGGTATATCCGGGAAGCGCAGAGCAGCAGCCAGTTGTTTCTGCGTCTGAAAAGGTCCAGCCGCAGGCATCGGCATATCCGGGAAGCACAGAGCAGCAGCGAGTTGTTTCCGCGTCTGAAAAGATCCAGCCACAGGCATCGGCATATCCGGGAAGCGCAGAGCAGCAGTCGGCCGTTTCCGCGTCTGAAAAGATCCAGCCGCAGGCATCGGCATATCCGGGAAGCGCAGAGCAGCAGTCGGTCGTTTTGCAACCTGAAAGGTTCAAGCCGCAGGCAATGGTGAATTCGGAGACAGCAGTCTGGAAGCAGACAGCAAATTCTGCAGATGCGGTTTATCCGGGAAACACGTCCCAGCAGCCGGAGGGCAGTTCTTCAGGAATGGGGCAGTCTCAGAGAGCATTCTCAGACGCCGGAACGCGTCCTGAACCCGTACGGGTATCAGTGCCGGACAATTCTGAACAGGAAGACATCAAGCTGAATCGTGAGCATCCGGAAGGCTCATTGCCGTCCTCCATTCCTTCACGCGGGTTTACTGTACAGAGACCTGAAAGTGATCGGGCTATGCAGCAAACTGTCCGGCCTGTTCAACCTGTTCAGGGACAGCAGATGCATTCGCAGGGCGGTGAACAGACAATTGTCCAGCTTCGTGAGGGCAGATTAGACGGAACTCCCATGGTTCAACTTAAGCGTGATAAGCATGAGCCCCAGATCGTGGATCGCTCGCCATATGTAAAACCCTCCCTTGATCTGCTCCTTCAGTCAAAATCCAACGAGGATCCCGACCAGAGGGCCAAGGATGAAAACGGAATGCGGAAATTGCTGGCGACACTTGAATCCTTTGGTGTACAGGCAAAGGGCCTTACATATATGCATGGCCCGGCAATTACCCGCTATGAGATTCAGCCGGCACCTGGCGTCAAGGTTTCAAGAATTGTAAATCTGGTGGATGATATTGCACTCAATATGGCAAGTACAGGTGTCCGAATTGAGGCGCCGATTCCAGGCAAGGCGGCCGTTGGCATTGAGGTGCCGAATGAGTCCATCTCAACCGTTACACTGCGGGACGTTCTTGACACGCCGGAAATGGAAAAGGTTACAAGTCCGACAGCGGTTGCGCTCGGCAAAGGCATTTCAGGCAAACCGGTGATTGCGGATATGGCCAAAATGCCACATGTTCTGATTGCAGGTGCAACGGGTTCCGGTAAATCCGTCTGTATCAATACGATCATCAACTCCATCATCTACCGGGCAAGTCCGGATCAGGTGCGCCTGATTCTGGTTGACCCGAAAGTTGTAGAACTTTCAGTTTATAACGGCATTCCTCATCTGCTTATCCCTGTTGTGACGGATCCGAAGAAAGCCTCTGCTGCACTTGACTGGGCAGTGGTTGAGATGGAGCACCGGTACAAACGTTTTGAGTCGATGGGCGTGCGCAATATTGAAGGTTATAACGAAAAAGTCGGTCCCGATGAGCCGAAGATGTATAAGATCATCGTTATTATCGATGAGCTGGCTGACCTGATGATGGTTGCACCGGGCGAGGTTGAAGAGTCGATCTGCCGCCTTGCCCAGCTGGCCCGTGCAGCCGGCATCCATCTGGTCATTGCAACGCAGCGTCCGTCTGTCAATGTTATTACCGGCGTTATCAAGGCGAATATCCCCAGCCGTATTGCATTCGCTGTTTCATCACAGATCGATAGCCGTACGATTCTCGATTCGGGCGGCGCAGAAAAACTGCTGGGCAAGGGTGATATGCTGTATGCACCGCAGGGTGCCAGCAAGCCTACCCGTGTTCAGGGCTGCTTCGTTTCGGATGCGGAGGTTGAGCGCATTGTCGATGCGGTCAAGGCTGAGCATCAGGCGGAGTACAGTGATGATGTCATGGACAAAATCAATGCGGCTTCTGAGAATGATAAGCAGCAGGAGGCACAGGAAGCTCCGGCTGCTCAGGATTCGCAGGTTGATGAGATGCTGGCAAAGGCCATTGAACTGGCAGTGGAATCCGGTCAGGTTTCCATTTCCATGCTCCAGCGCAGGCTTCGTGTGGGATATGCACGCGCAGGCAGGCTCGTTGATGAGATGACGCTTCGCGGCATCACAGCAGAAGCAGAAGGTCCGACCAAGCCGCGCCAGGTGCTGATTTCCCGCGAGGAGTGGAAACGCATGCAGGAGACGGAGGGACTGTGATCCCTCTGCCGTTCCGGCATCTGACCGGCTGTACTGTTCTGGAATTCATGATTGATCTTTCTGCCTTGTACGCGATATAATATTGTGTATAAGCGCAGCAATTAAGAATAAGATGTCTTTCCGCAGATGTTGCCCTCTGGGACCGGCGGATAAGAACACTGGAGGAATAGAGATGTTGACACAAGCACCCAAGGGAACCAGAGACGTTCCCATGACGGAGAGCTATAAATGGCAGTATGTTGAAGAACGGATCAGGCGCATGACAGCGCTGGCGGGACTGCGCGAGGTGCGTACGCCCATGTTCGAGCATACGGAGCTCTTCCTGCGGAGCGTGGGTGATACAACGGATGTGGTGCAGAAAGAGATGTATACCTTTATGGATAAGGGCGGGCGTTCCATTACCCTGAAGCCTGAAGGTACAGCTTCTGTAGTGCGTTCCTTTATAGAAAGCCGTCTGTATGCTGAAACACTGCCGGCAAAGATGTACTATCTGTCCATGCCAAATTTCCGTTATGAGAAGCCGCAGAACGGCCGTCTCCGCGAATTCCACCAGTTTGGTGTGGAAGTGTTCGGCGCACCGCTGGCTACGGAAGATGCTGAGCTGATTGCACTCGCCTGGAATATTACCCAGTCGCTGGGCGTGACAGGTCTTGAACTGCATATCAATTCCATTGGCTGCCCGGAATGCCGTGCCAGATACTATGAGGCACTGCGTGCATTCTTTGCACCAAAACTGCCGGGAATGTGTGCCAACTGCCGGGAACGTTTTGACCGCAATCCCATGCGGCTGCTCGACTGCAAGGAGGATGCCTGCAAGGCTGCGGCAGTTGGTGCACCGAAGATGATTGATTATCTCTGTGAGGACTGCAGCAGCCACTTTGAGACGCTGAAAGGCGCACTCGAAGCGCTGGACATTGCGTATGTGATTGACCCGCAGATTGTTCGCGGACTTGATTACTATACCAAAACGGTTTTTGAAATTATTGCAAAGCTGCCGGACGGACCACTGACGGTTTGCGGTGGCGGACGTTATGACCATCTGATCGAAGAGGTCGGCGGTCCAGCCATGGCGGGTGTCGGCTTTGGCATGGGAATGGAGCGGCTTCTCATGGTCATGCAGCAGGTCGGCGTGGCAATTCCGAAACCAGACCTGCTCGAGGTTTATGTTGCCAATTATGGCGAACAGGCAAGGATGGCCGGTCTCAGGCTTTGTGCTGCTCTTCGTGCAGAAGGCGTATGGGCTGATATTGATCATGTCGGCCGTTCCATGAAGGCGCAGTTCAAGTATGCGGATAAAGCAGAAGCATCTTATGTTGTGACCATCGGTGATGATGAACTGGCTAAAGGACAGGTCAGGCTGCGTGAGATGAAGAGTCATGAAGAGCATGCATTTGATCTCAGCGATGCAGCAGGTATGGCAGCGTTTGTAAAGGGGAATCGCCATGATTAACAAGGGCGTGGTCACTGATCGCAGCGGCCAGACGCTGACCGTGACGTTTGAACGTCCGGAGGCATGCGGTGACTGCCACAACTGCCCGAGGGGCAGTGAAAGCTGTAAAAAGCATGAAATCTTCCTTACGGGAGATGCTGCGATAGGCGATATGGTCGAGGTTGAACTGGATGATTCCCATGTGATTATGGCATCCATGGTTGCCTATCTGATTCCACTGGCTGGCTTTCTTCTTGGGCTGGCTGCCGGCTATATCCTTGCATCGCGGTTTCCTGATGCAAACAGTGAGCTGATTATGGCTGTAACAGCTCTTGCAGGAACCGCGCTTGCGTACCTTTTCATGCGAATCATTGATCCGCATTTTGCAAAGGGAAGATGGGAACCGAAGATAGTTTCCATTGAACATATCAATAAATAGGAGGTTATTATGGCACAGCAGATGAATACACAGAGCTTTGATGCAGCTCTGGCCGGCGACAAGCCGGTGCTGGTCGATTTCTGGGCAACGTGGTGCGGACCGTGCAAGATCATGGCTCCGGTCATCGAGGCGGTTGCAGCAAAGTATGAGGGCAAGGCCATTGTCGGCAAGGTAGATGTGGATGAAAATCCGGATCTTGCCCAGCGCTATGGCATCATGAGCATTCCGACCCTGATGCTTTTCAAGGGCGGCGAGAAAGTCAACATGAGCGTCGGTGTGACCCCGGCTGCCAATGTCGAGGCTATGCTTGACGCGGTAATCTGATCATTCAGTTGTGAAAAAGTGAGGCTTTGCCTCACTTTTTTTGGCTTTGTATCCGTCAGATCGTAAATAGTAGAGTAGATCGTTATCCCTCCGGCGGGAGCGCGATGACCTTGTTGATGCGCG
>JAFUHD010000308.1 GCA_017469025.1 Clostridia bacterium | reverse complement strand
TGCACATCTGCTATTTACGTCTGATCCATGCGCGGTACCGGTTTAAGACTGCTGCTTGTACATACCTGAACAGAAGATATTGTTGAATTTGTAGAATTCAATGTGAAACTGGTCACTGAGTGAAAACCTTGGTTGACAGCAACACATTTAGTGGATAAAATAGAATTATCTAATTATACATATTCGCAAATAGAGCGACTATCGCACGACTTATGGATAGTCTCAAAAAAGCGAAGGGAGGGTAGCATGCAGAAGTTAAGAATTATTCCGCTGGGTGGACTGGGTGAAATCGGAAAGAATATTACGGCGCTGGAATTTGAAAACGATATTGTGGTCGTTGACTGTGGTTCGATCTTTCCGAGACAGGACATGCTTGGCATTGATCTGGTGATTCCGGATGTAACCTATCTGGAACGCAACCGGGATCGTGTGAAAGCATTCCTGATCACCCATGGACATGAGGATCACATTGGTGCGCTTCCTTATGTTTATCCACATGTACCTGCACCAATTTACGGCACGAAACTGACATGTGCGCTGATCAAGGGAAAACTTGAGGAACATGGAATAGAAAGTGCCCATATTCAGGTTGTGAAACCGCGTGACACTGTTGAGGCCGGTGCGTTCTCCATACAGTTCATTCAGGTTACACACTCAATCAACGGTGCCTGTGCATTGGCCATTACCTGCCCTGCAGGGACGGTTATTTTCACCGGAGATTTCAAGATAGACTTTACGCCGATTCATGCGGAAAGTACGGATCTGCAGACGCTGGCAGCCTGGGGAAGCCGCGGTGTTCTGGCATTGCTCGCCGACTCGACCAATGTAGAGAAACCCGGCTATACTATGAGTGAGCGAAAGATTGCGGAAACGTTCCGGAACTTCTTCAAGGAGGCCAAGGGACGGATCATTATTGCAATGTTCGCCTCGAACCTGCACAGAATTCAGCATATTGTCAATTACTGCATTGAGTTCAAGCGGAAAATCTGTTTTGTCGGACGGAGCATGATCAGTGTGACGAATCTGGCAAGAGAGATTGGAGAACTCAGAATTCCACCGGATGTTTACTGTGAAATTCCGGATCTTGACTGCTATGAAGACTATGAAACAGTCATCATGACGACGGGCAGTCAGGGAGAACCGATGAGCGGTCTTACCCGGATGGCCAACAGCGACCATAAACGCCTTCAGATCCGCGAAGGCGATACTGTTGTGATTTCAGCAACACCGATTCCCGGCAACGAGATCATGGTTTCCCGCATTGTCGACCGGCTGTACAAGTGCGGCGCAAATGTGATCTACAACCGGATTGCAGATGTACATGTATCAGGACATGCCTGTCAGGAAGAGCTTAAGCTGATGCAGGCGCTGATCAGGCCGCGGTATTTCATTCCGGTACACGGCGAGTACAGGATGCTCAAGCAGCATGTCCAGCTGGCCAGAGAGATGCGCGTTCCGGAGGACCGTGCCATTATACTTGAACTCGGACAGGCCCTTGAACTCTCCTGGGATGAGGCAAATATCATTGGACCGATACCGACAGGGTCTATTATGATTGACGGCCTCGGCGTTGGAGATGTCGGCTCGGTTGTACTGCGTGACCGCAAGCACCTTTCCCAGGACGGTCTGATCATTGTGGTGGTCGGCGTCAGTCAGGAAACCGGAAAGATCATTTCCGGTCCGGAACTGATTTCCCGCGGCTTTGTGTATGTGCGGGAGAATGAGGAGCTTATCACAGGTGCACGAAATGTGGTATTGGATGTTCTGTCAAGATATGATACAATTGCCCAGAGCGACTGGACAGCAATTAAAAACGGGATCAAGGATGAACTCCACAATTATCTGAATGATCTCCTGAAGCGCAATCCCATGATTCTGCCGATTATCATGGAAGCATAGCGCAGGCTGACTGGCGACAGAAAGGACAAGGAATGAATATTTACGATACTGCCAACCGTCTGGCAGATGAAATCCGCAGGAGCGATGAGTGCGCCCGCCTGCAGGAACTGAAGAACATCGCATACAGCAATGAGACAAACCGTCTCCTCCTGGATGAGTACAAAAAACTGCAGATAAAACTGCAGATGAGTATGGTGAGCGGTGCAGGGCAGATGCCCAGTGAGGATATGCAGCGTTTTCAGCAGATCTCAACGCTGCTGTATATGAACAGCGATGTTCAGGCATATCTGATGGCTGAGATGCAGATGCAGAAGATGCTTTCAGATGTATTCAAGCTCATAACCGAAGCAGCTGGAATCAGGTTTGAACTGCCGACGGCGGTGTAAAGTGGGAAAGCGGAAGAAGAAGTCCGGATATCAGATGGAGCTGGACCGCTTGAAAAACAGACGGTACGGCTTTTTCTGGTATTCTGCACTTTGGAAGGTTCTGAGAACCGTGCTGATCCTTGCCTGCGCGGGAACACTTGTCTGTGGACTCATTTACACCGGCTGGCAGAAGTTTGATCAGGCTTTTTTTGCGCCTGTGGATCCGGCGGATACAGCTGAGATTGCATTCAAAGTCAAATCAGGCAGCAGTCTTTCCACGGTGTCAAGAGAGCTTGAAAGCAGCGGCCTTATCGCCAACAGTACGGTCTTCAAGTACATGGCGGATTTCAGCGGGATGGGCCAGCGCATTCAGAGCGGCAGTTATTCCTTTACAAAGGCAATGTCCGCCCAGGAGATACTGGACCAGCTGATCTCAGGCGACGGCAGGCCGAATACAATGCGGATAACCATTATTCCAGGCTGGACTGTGGAGGATGTGGCCAACTATCTGGTCAAGATCGGTCTGCTGGAGCGGGAGGATACTTTCCTGGGGCTGTGCAAGACAGGGGAGTCTTACCGCGGGTATGAGTTTATTGATGAAGTGCTTGCCTCCAGCCGGGCTTCCGGACGGATATATGCGCTTGAGGGATATTTGTCTCCAAATACGTATGAGGTATATACGAGTTCGGATGAGGATGCGATTATCAAGAAACTGCTGAACCAGACGGATGCAGTTTATCTGAGCAATTATGCTGAGCGTGCGGATGCGCTGGGGCTTACCATGGATGAGGTATTCACACTGGCATCCATGATCGAGACGGAGGCCAAGACCGGGGATTTTGCGAGGGTCAGTGCTGTTTTTCACAACCGTCTCTCGGCAAATATGACGCGTGGTTCAGATGCGACGGTCAAGTATGTGAGCGGATCAAGAAAGATGTCGCTCAGTGAAACCGATCTGACGGTTTCCTCACCCTACAATACCTATCTGGTACGCGGCCTGCCTGTCGGACCGATCTGCAATCCATCCATGGATGCGGTGATAGCTGCGCTTTATCCGGATGAACAGTATGTTGCGCAGAAATACATGTACTTCTGTTCGAAGGATCCGGATTCAGGAGAACTCTATTTTTCACGGACGCTTGAAGAACACAATGCGGCGGTGGCTACCTACCGGCCTTTGTGGGAAGAATACGACAGAAGCAGAGGCTTATAGTCATGCAGAAACCGACGCTCCTGCTCCCTGCAGGAAATATGGAAACGTTCAGGACGGCGCTGCGCTTTGGCGCAGACGCCGTTTATTGCGGTATGGATCAGTTCAGCCTGCGCGCAGGTGCGGATAACTTTGGTCCGGAAAAACTGGCATCAGCCATTCAGACCGCGCATGATATGGGGAAGAAGGTCCATATTACCCTCAATATTTTTGCCAGAGACAGGGATATTCCCGGGATGCTCAGGGCTGCCCATATCGCCCGTGAGCTTGGTGCGGATGCCCTGATTGTCTCGGATCTTGGCATGATCTCGAAGATCGCGAAAGAGGTGCCGGGGATTGACATTCATGTCAGTACACAGGCCAATACGACAAATGCCGAGACTGCGCGCATTTACCGTTCCCTTGGCGCTGTGCGCATAGTCGCAGCGCGTGAATTGTCTCTTGATGAACTTGAGGCGATGGCACGGGAACTGGATGGCATCATTGAGGTTGAATCTTTCATCCACGGCGCCCAGTGCATGTCATGGTCAGGGCGCTGTATGTTATCTGCAGCCTTGCTGGGGCGCAGTGCCAACCGCGGCGACTGCGCGCAGCCCTGCCGGTGGAGTTATGCGCTTGTGGAGCGGAAGCATCCGGATGAGCCCTGGGAGATACTGGAACCGGACGGTCAGGGGAATGCCATTTTATCAGCACATGATCTGTGCATGATTGAACATGTGCCGCGCCTGATGCAAAGCGGGATAGCCTGTTTCAAGGTGGAAGGGCGCATGAAGAATGAACTGTATGTCGCAACCATTGGTCTTGCCTACCGCCGTATGATGGATGCCTCCTGGGCCGGCCAGACACCCGGTCCGGCGCTGACACGTGAATGCCTTGATGAGGTCATGAAGGTCAGCCACCGAGATTATGATACCGGTTTTTACTTTGGTCAGCCGCAGACGCCCGGCATGGCAGCCGGGACACGGCAGTCTGCTGAGTTCATGGCCCGTGTTCTGGATGTTTCCGGCGGCATTGCCCTGCTGGAAATGCGAAACAGGTTCTTTGCCGGCGA
>JAFUHD010000307.1 GCA_017469025.1 Clostridia bacterium | reverse complement strand
TTTTCGGCGAGATACAGATTGAGCCCTGCTTTGAGATCATCAATGATGCGGTATCCATACTGCATAACGGCAGTCGTAATCTGTATGGAGCCAGCACCAAGCAGAAAGAATTCTAGCGCGTCCTGCCATGTTTCTATTCCGCCCATTGCGGATAAATGCATGCCATTAAGATCAGGATTCTGACCCAGTTCTGTAATAAAGCGGAGTGCAATCGGTTTTACGGCATTTCCACTGTATCCGCCTACAGCGCTTTGTCCGTGAATGGACGGCGAAGATACATATGTATGCGGATTAATACCCACAATGGATTTGATTGTGTTAATCGCCGCAATTCCATCTGCGCCACCGCGTCTGGCAGCTTCTGCTGCAGGTGCCATTGCCATAACATTTGGAGTCAGTTTTGCCAGTACAGGAATATGGCAGGAGCGTTTTGCAGCAGCTGTAAAACGTTCCACAAGGTCCGGGACCTGACCTATGTCGCTGCCAAGACCACCTTCAGCCATGTTGGGACATGAAAAATTCAATTCAATGGCATTTGCTCCGTTTTCCTCACACTGTCGTGCCAGTTCACCCCACTCAGTATCATTCTGCCCCATGATGGAAGCCAGGATGAACTTGTTGGGATAAGCTGTTTTCAGCCGACGGAAAATTTCCATATTTTCAGTTACACTGTGATCGGATAATTGCTCAATATTCTTAAAACCAATGATGCTGCCGTCTCCACCTGTAACAGCTGAGAAGCGTGGAGATGCTTCATGAATATCAAGTGTACTGATCGTTTTGAAGCAGACACCTGCCCATCCGGCTTCAAATGCGCGTGCGCACATATCATATGTGCTGGCAACGACGGACGACGACAACAGGAATGGGTTTTCGAGGGGAATGCCGCAAAGGTCGCATTTCAAACGGTCTTCATGTTCAGGAATGGCAGTTTCGCATTCCGGTTTTACCTGGTAATATAGCCGGTTGATGAGATCCTTAACAGGTACTTCACCGGGACGGACACATGACCGTTCACATGGTGCAGAACATGTCAGACAGGGATTTGCATCAGGAAGCTGCTGTGCAGCAAACTGTTCGTTCTGAAACCATATGCTCCTCAACAGCTTTGAAGGATCTAACCGGCTGCATGCTTTATCACAGGGGGCATGGCTGCATAGTGCGCATCGGATCATGTCAGTTCTTGATATACTTGGTGAAATTCGAATCATGTATAGTCTCCCCCTTTCGCTGCTGATACAGCCAGATGCTGTCTATATCAGCGTGTCGCCTGTTTAAACAGTATCAGCCCGTTCAGTGCCGGGAAAAGATTATTTTGACGGCGGAATGAACGGGCTGACAATTGTCATGAGTATTTGCTTAAATATGCGGCCTATTTGATGCTCTTATAAATGATCATTTCGACCTGATTTCCCTTGATGCTGATCTTAACATCATCTGCAACATGAGCCACGACGGACTTTTCAAGTTCATCCCACGCGGCTTTCGCTGCATCATCGTTCTGTTTTACGAGTGAAGAGAGTGCATCTGAGTATTTGACCATAGACCACTCCCAGTCCATCTCCGGTACTGATGAACATTCATGCATTCCTGAAAGAAGCATTGGACTTGTAAACGATGCTACATCTTCATCTGCACTCCGGTCAAAGAAATCCCTGAGCATGCCCATCAGTCCACGTGCAGACTCATTCTTTCCTGATGAGGATGCTTTCAGCAGCTGTTCACGCTTTTCGCTGTCCATACGGGTAAAAACGACAAGATGAAGCTTATAAATGCCGTCCTCATCATCAATCCAGAACGTTCCCTCTGTTTCGCCTGTAATGGCACGCATCATCCCCATCATCTCTTCAGTAAGAAGCCGGAGATGAAGTGCATTTTTTCCGGAAAGCCCTTTATAGGATGAAACCTTTTCTGCCTGTTCAAGGGCTTTTTCCATCTTGCGTCCGGTACTTGAAATAGTAATCAAATCTGTTTTCATAATACTTTCCTCATGCAATGTTCAGAATATCGGCAAACCCAGTTACTTCAAACACTTCCTGAACGATTTCATTGACATTTGTCACTTTCATTCCACCCTTGCGGCTCATGACCTTATGTGCAGCCAGCAGGACACGCAGTCCGGCAGATGAAATGTAATCGAGCTTGGAAAAGTCCATTGTCAGCGTCTGAGCTGCTTCAAGTACTGTTTTAAGTTCAGCCTCGAGTTCAGGTGAGGTCGTTGTGTCCAGTCTGCCTTCGAGATTGAGCGTAACATCTGCCCCATTCTGTGTTTTGTTGATTGTCATATCAGTAACTCCTTTTCTGAAATGCCAGGTGTTCCCCACCTAGTTTTGCTGTTCGGAAGCAGATTTGTATGCTCCCAGTTAACAAGACCGGCGTGTGCCGTTTCTTGTTTTTCTCATGTGTGTATTTTCTCAGGGGTTATCCATCAATATCTTTCCTGATGAAAACTACAGCTTCATCAGGTGTTTCGTCCCGGGTCCAGACTAAAGAAACAGGTCCTTCTTCAGTTTCTTCAAAACGAATGATCCCTCTGCTGCCAGTAGCCACAGGTTCTCCAAGAACTGCCTCGTCAGTATCGGTAATAGGCACATCATATACCAGTCCATCTGTATAGATGAAAGCGTCCTCGAAACAGTCATAGCTCATGGCGGCATGAATGATATAGGCACCATGTGTGACCGGCGAAATGATCTCAACATCAAAGGCATCATCATCGTTTTCACTGATTGTCATGAGTGTAAACTGAGTATCTTTTTCAAGCCACTCACCCGTCAGAACAGGAACCAGTTCCTCTTTGGCAGGCGATGCGGTATATGACCCGCCGGTACATTCCTGTATTTTTCCGTTTTGCACCTGCAATACCCAGGTCAGATATTCATCGCAGACATGCTGTGCAGAATAATGCATTGCGCTGACTGTACCTGTGCCATCGGATAATGATACATATTTTAACACAAATAAACCGTTTTCGACACTGGATTCCGCCAATTTTAAAACGGTAGTGCTCTCGGAATCTATCATTCCGGTCCATGCCTGATCACTGTCAGATACTGGAATCCGGACCACATATGTTCCGTTTTCAATGCTGCAGTCAATGTTCCTGACCTCACATTCTCCTGTCAGGACAAAAGCAAATACGGTAAGGATGCATAATGCAAATGTAAGAAACTTTTTCAAAATACTCACGCTTTCTATTACAAAAGAATTTACATCTGTGTATACGTATCCGGTGTGTCAGTGGCAGTTCGCATCAGACCATTTTTCGAAGCAGGTACAGGAGCATTATGAAAAGTGCAATGATCGAAATGACGCCGGCCAATGCCAGAATCCTTTGAAAAACAGTTGGATGAACATCCTTCGGGTCAATGCCGGTATGTTCGCTTTTCTTTTCGTCCATCACGCAAGACCTTCCTTTTTCATGGCTTCTATTATTGCGTCGACACATTGCTCCGCTGTACGGATATCAAGTGCTTCAGCCATGACGCGCATGACAGGTTCAGTACCACTTTCACGCAGGATTACACGACCGGTATCTCCAAGAAGATCCTCCTGTTCATGTACAATCTGCTGTACGTATTCATTGTTCCTGACAGCGGATTTATCCCTGACAGGTACATTCCGCTGTACCTGTGGGTAAGTTTTAACCGGTGCAGCAAGGTGTGAAAGGGTTTGCTTGCTGTCCATCATAGCCTCCATAAGTTCAATGGAGGTTAAAATGCCGTCTCCGGTAGTAGCATATTTGCTGAGAATAATATGACCGGTTTGTTCTCCACCGACACGATATCCGTTTCTGGCCATGGTTTCATACACATACCGGTCGCCGACAGCGGTCTTTTCATATCCGATACCGATCTCATCCAGCGCCTTGAACAGGCCGTAATTGCTTATGATGGTAGTGACTACCTTATTGCCGGTCAGGCGGCCTTCTTTCCTGATCTGGTTTGCCAGAATATAAATGATCTTGTCGCCGTCGACAACCTGCCCTTTTTCGTCCACAGCCAGACAGCGGTCTGCATCTCCGTCATAAGCAAAACCAACATCAAGATGGTTTTCAAGTACAAAGCGCTGCAGACCTTCAATATGGGTAGATCCGGCATTCCTGTTAATATTGAAGCCGTCCGGGTCTGCATTGATGACAAATGTCTTTGCACCGAGCGCTTCAAAAACTGTTCTTGCAATATTCCATGCGCTTCCGTTTGCACAGTCAAGACCAACGCGTACATTCCGGTAAGAATGCGCAGCAAGGGAAATCAAATAGCCGATATACCGGTTCCGACCTGATACATAGTCAACGATTTCGCCAAGGTTGTCTCTCAATGCATACGGAACTTCGCTGCCCTCGAATCCAGAATACTCTCCATCCAGATACGATTCAATGGCAGCAAGTGTCGAATCGTCCATTTTTTCGCCACGCTCGTTGATCAATTTGATGCCATTGTCATAATACGGATTATGGGAAGCAGAGATCATGATGCCGCAATCAAAATTATCGCGATGCGTGACAAATGCAACACTGGGGGTTGTTGTTACATGCAGCATGTAAGCATCACCGCCCGCTGCAGTCAGTCCGGCAACGATTGCATATTCAAACATATAACTTGAGCGGCGTGTATCCTTGCCGATTACTACACGCGCACGTTTCCCCAGACGTTCTCCATAATAATAGCCGATAAACTTGCCGATTTTATAGGCGTGTTCGCAGGTCAGATTGATATTCGCTTCACCCCGGAACCCGTCTGTTCCAAAGTATCTGCCCACACTTTCTCCTCCTCTCTTCATCCCCATTCTGCCACATTTTACCATTTTTTGGAAAAATCGCAATCCTTTCAGCATCAAACAGTCCTTGTTCTGGGAAAATGATCTGTAGGACTGAACCCTGCATGCAGAAGATGGTTCAAAGATGGGAGTCTGTTTTCTTTTATTTATACTAAATTCCCGGGGGTATTTGTATCTACACACAAATCA
>JAFUHD010000306.1 GCA_017469025.1 Clostridia bacterium | reverse complement strand
GACCTGTAGACAGACAGAAAAGCGGGCGCGTGTTGTTTACCGGAATCTGTACAGATCCGGAGTATGAACACAGGGGAATTGCAACAGTGCTTTTTTCGATGCTGATGGCAGAATTTGCACGGGAAGGCGCTGCGTTTTCAACATTGTTTACGGGTGCTGACAACCGGGCACAGCAGATTTATGCACGGGCCGGGATGCGAATTGTCCGGCATTTTACACTGATGACGATGAAACTGTAAGGACAGATGCCAGTGCACAGCAGCGGGTTGTCAAAACAGACATGTGCGGCAGGAATGAAACAAACAGAAGACATAAAGGGCCCAGGAGGAGTATGATATGAGCAAAACCATTATGGCGGTCGGCGCCCATACAGGAGATGCGCAGCTGACCTGCGGCATGCTTCTGGCAAAACATGCCATGGCTGGAGACAGGGTGATAACAGTTGACCTGACAGCCGGTGAACGGGGAACACCGAAAGGATATACCCCTGAAACATTCCGTACCTATAACGTGGAGTGTGCAAAGCGTTTCGCAGATCATCTGGGCGGCATTTCCATTGTTCTTGATACACCTGACGGTGAGCTTTATGATACCAAGGAACAGGAACTTGCTCTGGCGACGCTGATGCGTCAGTATGAGGTGAATGCGGTTCTGTATCATTGGAAACATTCACTGCACAAAGACCATGAGGCCGCAAACAGAATTACGGAAAATGCCATATTTTATGCATCACTGGCGACTTTTCAACATGAATTGCCCCCTGCACCGATCCGCCGCTTCATGTGCGCAGAGAACTGGGAGGATGAACCGGAATTCAAACCATATTTCTGGTTTGATGTCTCACAGGCATTTCCGCTCTGGAAGGAAGCGATCCGGGAACTGTGGCTTTCTGAGCATTCCACAAGCTTTAAGTATCTGAGGTATTATGAGGCACTCAGTATTGTACGCGGTGCACGGATTGGTGTGGATCATGCGACCTGCTTCGGTACATCTCCGACAGGACAGCGGCAGATTCTTGAAATGCTGTGACATGGCAGTGGCAATAAGCAGTGCTTTCGCAGCATGTCACAGCAGAGGGCACGAAGCATCCAGATGAATGCCGGATTGATGGAAATGAACAAGGGAAAACAGAATTTCCGGGACACAGGCCCTTTACCATGACTTTTACCGGGGAGATAAATCGGAATGGATATGAAAATTGCGCTGGGACAGCGTTTGTCCATCGGGTTTTGCGGCACAGAACTGACGGATGAATTGAAACGGATTCTCAGCACATCCAAAATTGGCAATATCATCCTGTTCAGGAGAAATATCGAGAGCTTTGAACAACTGTACAGGCTGTGCAGTGACTTACGGAATTTCATAGAATCGGAAACCGGGCATGTGCCATTTATCATGCTGGATGAGGAATGCGGTGCTGTGTCGCGCCTGGCGCATATTGCCGGGTGCACACCGTGTGCAATGGCCATTGGGGAAACCGGGGATGTGGAGAATGCATATACTGTCGGCAGACAGATTGGACGGCAGCTGCGTGCAGCAGGTGTCAACTTTAATCTGGCACCGGTAATGGACTGTTTTACACATACAGGTGGCATTGCAAGCGGAAACCGGTGTTTTGGCTCAGACCCGCTGAAGACAGCGGATATGGGGACTGCATACATCAGGGGAATCCGTGAAAATGGTGTTCTTGCGTGCAGCAAGCATTTCCCAGGAGCTGGTTCCACCAGTGTTGATTCACATCTGGCGCTGCCGGTGATTGACCGGACCCTGGAGCAGTTTGAAAGTCTGGAACTGATTCCGTTCAGACGGGCAATAGAGGCGGGGACGGACGCGATTATGACGGCACATATTATGCTGCCAAAGCTGGAAAAGGAGTCTGTCCCGGCAACGCTGTCCCGAAGCATTATGACAGATCTGCTCAGAGACCGGCTTGGATTCAAGGGGATTCTGGTCAGCGACAGTCTTGAGATGCAGGCTGTAAAGGACGTATATTCCTTTAAGGCATCCATGACAATGGCACTGCGGGCGGGAGTGGATATTGCTCTGATCTGTCATGCTCCGGCAGAAGCGGCGGAGGCACTGGCAGCACAGAAGACAGCACTGGAAAGCGGACTGCTTGCAGAGGATGAAATTCAGAAGTCTTTGGAAAGAATCATCCGTGTCAAAGCCGGACTGGCCGGTCCTGCGGGAAAGCGGGAGGCGTTCGAGTCGCCGGCGTATCATGCGTCGTCCCTTCGGATCCTTGAGAAAGTGATTCGTGTTCTGCCGGCTGCAGATGGCCGGACACTGAGGCATCCGGGCAGAACAACGGTATTTACCGGCTTTGAAAGTTTTCGTGCCAGTCTTGCAGGCGATGACATTCATTACAGGGCAGCGGAAATTCTGACAGAACACTTTGGCTGCATGTACTGGCCGGAGATACCGGATGAGATACCGGACGACTGCGGGGAAGTGGTTCTGATCATGGAATATGCAGGGAAGCCGGAAAACATGCCGTATCATGTGCTGGCAGACAGACTGATGGAAAGAGGCATTCCCGTAACGGTTGTTTCCATGTTTACACCGACTGTTCTTGATGAGTTCCCGGACACTGTTGTAAAGGTCTGTGTTTGGCAGTACGATGCACTTGCAGTGGAGGCGCTGGCCAATCTGTTTGCGGATGCCTAGCATGGAAAAGGGCAGAAAGCTGAAAAAACAGCCCGCAGAATACTCTGCGGGCTGTAATGATATCAGAGGAGACCGTCTCTGGACAGGATAGTCCGGAGCTTTTCTTTTTCTGACTCTGTTACACCGGGGAATGGAAACCCCAGAATGTTCTGAACAGGGACGCCGCGAAGTGCGGCAGCGGCTTTGATAAACGGGATGAACGGTGCACCGACTGAGTATATATCCATCAGACGGTTGATAACCTGCTGAATACGGGCGGATTCTGCCCAGTTGCCGGTATTGACGGCAGTTACCCAGCTGTGACAGAGTTCAGGCGCGACATTGGACAGTCCTGCGATACAGCCGTCACCGCCACACAGGACATTGTGCGCAAAGTTGTCATCAAAACCGGAATAGATTTCAAATTCCGGACGGACCGGTTTGACGGCCTTGATGAGTTCACGGGTATGATCAAGCCCCGAAATGGTGTCCTTGATGCCGACAATATTGGGATGGGATTCAGCCAGACGGCGGACAATATCTGCCGGAATGGTATATCCAGTCCGGTCCGGAAAATTATAGAGGTAAATACGTCCGTCTATGGCTTTTGCCAGTGTATCGTAATAGGTGAAAATCTGTTCGGGTTCAAGACGGAAATAGTACGGAGATACGACGATGACGGAATCGGCACCTTCGGCGAGTGCATAATCAGACAGTTCAAGGACATTGGAAAAGACCATGTCAGCGGTACCGGCCATAACCGGCACGCGGCCTGCAGCCTTATGGACGGCAATGGAAATGAGGCGCTTTTTTTCTTCCACCGGGATGGAAAAGAATTCACCGATACTGCCCAGAACAAGGATCCCGTCGATTCCGCCTGTAATCAGATGTTCATAGAGTGCATTGCATCCTGCTTCGTCGATACGGCCGTCATCAAGAAAAGGCGTAACGGCCGGCGTAATATACTTTGCCATAATCTGCCTCCCATTTTCAGTAGCCGGCACCCTGCATGGCAGAAAGTGCGGACTCGGTGTAGCGTTTCAAAATGCCTTTGCGCTTCGGCGGCTGTTTTATCTGCCAGGTGCGCCGGCGTTCTGCCAGTATGGCATCAATTTCATCTGCGCTCTTCATGACGCCGTCAATGCCGACAATGTCAAGCGTACGGGTTTCAATATCATAGGAAAGGATGTCCCCGGTATGAATATATGCGAGCGGACCGCCTGCAGCTGCCTCTGGACTGACATGCCCTATGGCAGCACCGCGGGTCGCGCCTGAGAAACGGCCGTCCGTGACCAGTGAAACATGGCCGTTCAGGCGGCGGTCGCAGACGATGGCTTCTGTGGTCATCAGCATCTCCGGCATACCGCTGCCGCGGGGGCCTTCATAACGGATAACCAGAATTTCACCCGGGTTGATCTGACCGGCCACAACGGCATCGTGCGCATCCTCTTCGCTGTCATACACTCTTGCCGTACCGGTCAGACTGCGCATATCCTCAGCACACGCAGAGTATTTGATGACGGCGCCATCCGGTGCAAGGTTGCCTTTCAGAATGGCGATGGAACCAGTCTCCCTGGCCTCTGAAACCGGCAGTATGACCTGCTCCCGGGTCAGATGATAGTTGTGCAGATACCCTTCATTCCGTTCAAAGAATCCGTCTCTGGCAATTGATTCAAGATTTTCGCCAAGTGACTTGCCGGTAACCGTCATGACATCCAGATTGAGATAATCGCGCAGGGCAGTCTGAACAGCCGGGATGCCGCCGGCGAACCAGAATGATTCGGTCAGATGTTCACCGCTTGGATTGATGTTACCGATATGCGGGATGATCCGGTTAATCTCATCAAACAGTTCCGGAGCCAGTTCGATCCCCAGTTCACGGGCGATAGAGGGCAGATGCAGCGTGGCATTGGTGGATCCGCCGATGGCACTGTGGATAATAACAGCATTGCGGAAAGCATCAGGCGTCAGGATATCAGACGGCTTAATGCCACGTTCTGCCAGCTTCATGATCTGCCGGCCGGCACGGCGCGCATATGACTGAATGTCACGCATGGTGGCAGGAACCAGTGCGCTGCCTGGCAGGGCAAGGCCAAGTGCTTCGGCCATGCACTGCATGGTAGAGGCAGTGCCAAGAAAAGTACAGGCACCGCACGAGGGACAGCCTGTCAGCTTGTAGTCCCGGATTTCGGCATCTGTGATGCCGTCGTGTTCGCGCTGGCGCAGGGAAATGGAGCCGGCAACCAGTGACGTTGTCTGGTTTGGTCCGGGACGCATGCTGCCGCCCGGGACGAAGATTGCAGGTATGTTTACGCGGGCCATGGCTTTCAGGTGAGCAGGTATTGATTTGTCGCAGGAGGATATCAGCACCATGCCGTCCCATGGGACGAAACCTGCATGAAGTTCGACCATGTCAGCCAGTGCTTCGCGACTGGCAAGGATCATATTCATGCCGTCATGTCCCTGTGCACAGCCATCACAGATGTCTGTCGCATGGAAACGGCCGGGCGCACCGCCGCGTTCATAAATTCCTCTGCATATGTGCTCACTTACCTGGTCCAGATGGGTGCTTCCTGGATGACTGTCTCCGAATACATCTTCGACCAGAATCTGAGGCTTGCCGATGTCCTCTTCATCCCATCCGGAACCCAGCTGAAGGGCATCAAACTGGGCCCAGAGATTTCTTTCTCTTGTGCTGCGAATGCTCATTTGCATATGCCTCCTCTTAAATGGCAGCAGTTTTGGCTTTCGGCTTCATATGGACTGCACAGGCTTGTTATCTGCCCATCATCTTTGAGTTGAATAAGTAAAAACGGTTCTTTTTCAGCTGGGAAAACTCTAGCACAGAACTGCAGCATTGGCAAGGGGCTCTAAGAAAGATACTTTACAGACCAGGCAGGTGTATCTGCAAATGGCTAAAGAAAAAAGCAGCAGGAATGCTGCTGCCTGAATCAGATGTGAAGCCATTTTGTACCTTTGAGGCGCCAGTGCAGGAGGATGCCGCGGATCAGCCATTCTGTCACCATGCCGATCCAGATGCCTGGGACGCCGAGACCGAACGGGATGGTCAGCAGATAACCGAGCAGGCATCGTCCCAAAAACAGGGAAACGATGGAAACAATACTGGCATACATGCCATCACCGCATGCCCGGATGGTGAAAGCGGGTAGATAGGAGTCACACCAGAGAAGCGGCATGCCGGCGGCACCGATGCCAAGGGCGATCCTGATGATGGCAGATGCTTCGGGAGTGGCACTGTACAGCCGGAGCAGCAACGGTGTCAGAGGATAGAGGACGAGCACGGTGATCAGAAGAACGGCCCGGCCTGACCGGATAAGATTCTGGCAGTACCGTCGGGTCAGATCATAATTGCGTGCACCGAAACACTGACCGGTGACGGTGGCAGTGAGGGCACTGAGCGCGCCTGAAGTGGTGGAATAGAGACTGAAGATGGAATTGGAGACCGCCTGCGCGGCAAGTGCAGTGGTTGTCAGTCGGGCCAGATAGACCTGAACGAGGAGCATGCCGCTCTGCATCAGAAAAGACTCAAGGACGAGAGGCATGCCGGTGACGAAAATATCCCGGGAAACAGAGCGGCTGAAATGGAAAAAATGGAACAGGTGCAGAGCATAGCTGTTGTGAATAACCAGCAGCCAGAGGAGTGCAAGAACTGCACCAATCAAACGCGCAATGATATATGAATACCCGGAACCGTCTACGCCCAGATGCAGTATATTTATGAACAGCATGCTGAGGAACAGATGGGTTACATTAATGACTACAGTCAGAAGCAGACTGGATTTGGTATCGCCCAGGGAACGGAAGATATTGAAAACGGCATTGAATATGGAGAAAGGGAGAAACGAAATCGCCATGAGCCGCATGTAGCGGATTGCATACTGGATGAGCAGCGGTTCCACATGCGGGTAGATGGTGGAAACGATGACCGGGGCAGACAGATACAGCACAGAAGCGAGTAGGAGTGCAGTCAGAAAGCAGAGACCGGCGGATTCACCAATGGCCTGCCGGATGGATGCCAGATCTCCGCGCCCTTTGGCGCGCGCGACAACGATGCCGCCGCCTGTTGCCAGAGAGGTAAACAGAAGAGAGACCATGCCGTTGATGGTCCCGACCATGGAAACCGCGGCAATGGCTGCCTCACCGACGGAGGAGACCATGGCAGAGGAAAGCATGCTGATCAGAAAAATGAAGAACTGGTCAAGCGCCAGCGTCAGAAACATTTTTACCAGTTGAGGATAGGAAAACTGTGTGGAGGTCAGATGTGTATCCAGATAATGCTGAAGTTTATTCACGGAAATGCCTCGATGTTACTTGAAATCCGGCAATGATGCCGTGTGTATTCTACAGTGGCAAAAGGATTTGATCAATAGCTTTTGAAAAAAGACCGGGTATGTGGGATAGCTGGTTTTGTTTGACAGGTATTCCTGCCCGGGGTATAATACGTGCGCTATTATTGCTTGAAAGAGGAGACTATGTTCAATGAGACCGGTTGGTCGGTTTAAGCGAACACCGCTGCGGCGGTATGATCTGCCGGCAAAGAACGAAGGAAATCTGCAGCATTATAAACGCTTTCGGCGGCGCCACTTTGATCTTCCGTTTTTTCACTTTGGCAGTGAGGTCAAAATGGTAGGATGCGTTGCCGGCCTGCTTCTGATTCTTCTGTTTTGTAATGCCAGTGCACCCGTGATCGAAGTGCCAAGTGCCCAGGAACGGTTTACGGAGTGGGCGAAGCAGCAAAACGAGAAGACGTTACAGGCACTGCCTGGCAATACACCGGAACCCGGCAGCGAATTATATCAGATCGTTAACTTCAGTGCTGAGGCACAGCAGACGGAGATAGAAAACCAGATTGCCGAACAGGTTAAGGAAGAGCAGGCGCAGATTGCCGTGGAAACAGCGGATGCATCTGCCGGCGGGACAGCGCTTAAACATTATGAACCCGGAGAGCTCTCCTATCATACGGACAGAATGTCTGTAGACATTGAACAGAAGCAGAAGGACGGCATTACCTACTTTGTCTGTGATATCCGTCTGACGGATGTCAGCCAGCTCCGGACAGCTTTTGCCGGAGATGATTTCAAAAGCGGCATTTATGAGGCAGTCAGTGATATTGCCGGCCGGTACAGTCCGGTTCTGGCGATCAATGCGGACTTCTGCCGGTATCACCGTAACGGCGTCATCATTCGAAACGGTGAATTGCTGCGCAAGCAGAACATCACCAAGCATCATCTGCTGATTGTGGATGAGCATGGTGATATGAGTGTATTGACAGACCGGTCTGAAAAGCAGGGGCTTGTGGCAGACCGTCTGAGCCGGGCAAATACCTGGCAGACATTTGAATTTGGCCCTGTACTGGTTGAGAACGGGCAGGCGACAACGCTGCCAAAGACCTTCTATGTAAACTGTCACGATGGCTATTATGAACCCCGTACGGCTATCGGGCAGGCAGGACCGCTGCACTATATCGTGATTGTTGTGGACGGACGGCGCGAGGGGTATTCGACAGGCTGTTCGATTCCGAAACTCCAGCAGCTGTTCCTGGATGAAGGTGTTGAATTTGCATTCAATCTGGACGGCGGCGGTTCGACGACGCTGTATTTCCTTGGCAATGTAATCAACATGCCGTCCGGCGGCAAGCAGCGTTCTGTCAGCGATGTCATCATGTTTATGGCCAATCCAGTTCAGTAATCTGACTTTTCCCGAAAGGATGTTAACAGAATGAAACGTCTTATGCCGGTACTTCTTACCATCTTGCTGGTAACCTTATTAATAGGAAACAATTCTGTCGCGTATGCTGCGGCAACACCAAAGTCAAAAACACTCGAAGAGACAAAGACATATGAAAGCGATACGCTTAAAATCTCCATCGAGCAATGGTGCTATGCGTTTAACAATACAAATCTCCGGTTCTTCGTGGCAGATGTCCATACAACCCGCCCGGACCAGCTGCAGACGGCGTTTGCCGGGGATGAATACAATCTGAAACCAAGTTCTACCTCCGAGTCCACCAGTGATATTGCCGAGCGGCATGGTGCTGTTCTGGCCGTGAATGGAGATTATTACAATTCACAGAAAGATGGTTTTTACAAGTACGGCCTGGTGATCCGGAACGGTGTGCTTTACAGGGACAAGCGGACCAATTACCAGATGCTGATGATCATGAATGACGGAAGTTTCCGGACATTTCCTACCAATACATATGAGGAGGGAAGCGGAGAACGGTATCTCAATGAAGGTGCTGTTCAGTGCTTCAACTTTGGCCCGATTCTGGTTGACAACGGTGAGATTACAGAACTGCCGAAATCCTATAAGATCAGCACGAAGGATTCCATTCGTGAGCCCCGTACGGCAATCGGATGGGTGGATGAGAATCACTACATAGTAATTGTGGCCGATGGGCGCAGAAAAGGCAATCACTGGAGTGATCTGGGAATGACGCTTCAGGAACTGCAGGAGGTTTTCAAGGAGCGCGGTGCACGCGTTGCCTACAATATGGACGGTGGCGGAAGTGCAACCATGGTGTTGAACGGGGAACTGGTAAACAAAACCAGCGGATCCCGGGAGCGGGTTGTCAGTGACATTATTTACTTTGTGAACTGAAAGTCGGAATGTCAGATTTGCGATGGTGAAGGAAGTGAGGATAGTTCCGACTTTTCTGAGGAGGACAGACAGGATGAAACGGGTATCGGCAGTGCTGCTGCTCCTTCTCCTTCTGTGTCTGTCAGGCATGGCACTGGCGGGAGAAGGGGATCCGCTGCTCAGTGTGGATGAACTGATTTCACTTGAGTCCGGTTACAGGGGGTTCCTCGATTCACTGGCAGACCTTCTGATCGGGAAAGATCTTCTGATGCCGGATGAAAAGGATGCCTGGATTGCACTTCAGATGGGAGACTTTTTAAGCAACGGTGGATACGGGTCCATTCTGACGGCGTTTTATCCCGGCATACTGGACTATGCACAGGAAGAAGAACAGATTCTGGAGCTGACGGCTCCGCTAGAGAATGGAACGGTATCGCTGATGACCATGAAAAGATACCGTCCCATGGACAGCATGTCCGACGGACTTATGATGCTTTTCAGCCTCGATGGACCGGACGGACAGCCGGTTGAGGCAAGATTTGAACTTACGGCGACAGATGGTGTGCTCTACCGCTGGGATGCTGCCGCAGGCAGCTATCTGAGTGTTGGTATGACGGCAGAGGTAACGGGCGAAACGGTGTTCTGGGGCTGCCCGGTTCCGGTGGACGGGAGTGTTGCACCGGTCATGCATGTCCGGGTCTACACTGCAGATACGGATATATTCCAGGGGATGGCCGTCTTTCAGCTGGAGATTGACCGGAACAGTTATCTGGCAAGTCAGGAAAATTTCCTGACTGAACAGCCGGAAGATGAGCAGGCAGTGCCTGCAGACAATTAGCAAAAAGGCTGCTGCAGATCTGCAGCAGCCTATATTGTTTTGCTGCGAATCCAGGTTTCCCAGACGTCCGGTGCATAACCGACGGTTGCGTTCCGTCCGCTGCGGACAATAGGAAGACGAAGAAGGCCGGGATGTTCCATCAGCCCGTCAAGAATGGTATCCCGGTTCTGTGTATAGGCAATAACACTTTCACGGAAAGCCTTGCTGTCCCGGTCACAGAGCTGGTCAAGACCTACCGCGCTGGCGACGCTTTCCAGTTCGCGGCGGCTGATACCGTATTT
>JAFUHD010000305.1 GCA_017469025.1 Clostridia bacterium | reverse complement strand
GGTAAAATGTTCCCGGGTGAAAAAGGTGGTGTTGAATTCCTCGAAATCCCGGTTATGCTTGGGGAGCTGAATCGGTCGTTCAATATCAAAACGCCGGCACAGTTCGAGAAAAGCGCTTTCCACATCTCCGTCGATGACCGGGACGGTTTCACTGGCAATCATGCGTCCTTTGTCAATGAGCCGTCCCCACAGGCGTACACTCTCTTCCATGTGGTCCTCCGTTTTTGCAAATCCTATCAAAAAGTGTATAATTAAATGTTATGTAATGCGTCTGTACGAATTGTACAGAGTGGAAAGGGTTTTGTAAAGATGCAGATGATCCTGTGCCCGCTGGCTTCTGGCTCTTCCGGGAATGTTACCTTGGTTTCTCTGGATGGTGTACACCTGCTTGTGGATTTGGGTGTTTCGGCAGGGCGTGTTGTCCGTGAAATGCATGAGCTGAGTCTTTCGCCGCAGGACTTGTCGGGGATACTCATTACACACGAGCATGTCGACCATATACGCGGTCTTGATGTTTTCCTGCGGAAGAACCCCGTGCCGGTCTTTGCCAATGCGGCAGCGCAGGAGGCAATAGTGAACCGCTTCCCCTCTGTTCCCGCGGGAGTCTTTCAGACGTTTGAAACAGGGCAGGATTTTTAGATAGGAGGAATTAATGTGGTTCCTTTCCCGATTCCGCATGATGCAGCGGATCTGGTAGGGTTCCGGTTTACGAGATCCACGCTTTCCTGCGCTGTGGCAACGGATATCGGGCATCTCAGCGAAGTATGGCTTTCTGCGGTGGACGGCGTCCAGGCGCTGGTCATTGAAGCCAATCATGATGTTGCAATGGTTGAATCCGGCAAATATCCTGTACATCTGAAACGCCGCATTCTGTCCCGCAAAGGACATCTGTGCAACGAGGACTGTGCGCAGGCGCTCATCCGGCTTCGCAGGACAGGAGTTCAGGCTGCAATTCTGGCACATCTTTCAGCAGAAAACAATCTGCCGGAACTGGCTTATTCAACGGTCTGCGGGCTGCTTGAAGAGGAAGGAATTCATGTGGGCGAGGATATTGCAGTGACTGTGGCCAGACGAGACGGCATTTCGGATATGGTTTTTCTTGAGGAAAGAAGCCTGCAGGCATAACAGGCGCTCATTCATTCTGTCAACCTGATATTTTTTTGCTGTCTGAACACTGTTCTCAAGCACGGGGATGGTGTATAATCAAACGGGAAAATTTGCCAATTTACATATGAAGAACGAACGGAGAAAAGCGTGAACGCAATCCTTGGACAGATCCGGGCTATCCTCTGGAATATCTGGAATAGACCGGATATCATGGACCTGGTAGACGTTGTGCTCCTGGCTGTAATTATATACCAGCTGCTGGTGCATGTCCGTCAGACCCGTGTATCGCAGACACTGAAAGGCATCGCCATATTGCTTGCCGCTACCTGGCTGAGCGGTGTTTTAGGTATGCGCGCGATTCATGCACTGCTGTCCTGGCTTGTCAATGCAGGCCCAGTTCTGCTCATCATTCTCTTTCAGTCAGAAATCCGCAGAATTCTGGAAGAGCTGGGGAACTCTTCTGTTTTTGAAAGCAGCATCACGGACGATGACCGCACAGAAAACGTTATTGATGAGATGGTTCTGGCTATTATGCACATGTCCCGCAGGCGCGTCGGCGCACTGATTGTGCTCGAGGGCGGGATTCGTCTGAATGATGTTATTGCTACAGGCACGCGTGTAGACGGCGCGGTTTCGCAGCCTCTGCTTGAAAATATTTTTGAGCCCAAGACTCCCCTTCACGACGGCGCTGTTGTCGTGCGCGGGGACCGGGTAGTTGCTGCTGCCTGTCTTTTGCGTTTGTCGGATACGACCGGAGTTGGACGAGATCTAGGGACCCGGCACAGGGCAGGCATCGGGATGAGCGAAATCTCGGATGCTACGGTGCTCATCGTCTCTGAAGAAACGGGCATTATTTCCATGGCTAAGGGAGGAAACCTGGTACGCAGTCTGGATGAGACGGATTTGCGTCAGATCCTGCACAGCCTCT
>JAFUHD010000304.1 GCA_017469025.1 Clostridia bacterium | reverse complement strand
CACCATACAGCTTTTCTGCCGCATACACGGCAATATGCACCCAGGCCTGCAGAAGTGCCTGCTGTTCCTCATCCATTTTCGTGTGCATGAAATGCAGCAAACGGCCGATCAGGTATGTCAGTACACCCGAAAGGACAATCATCACAACAGGTGTCAGATCCATCATTTTCTCCATCTGTACTTCCCCTTTTCTTCATCTACCTAATATTCTGGCATAACAGTTTTATTCTTTGACAAACACGAGCAATGCTTTGCCCTGTCTCCGCCTGCACTGATTCCTATCCGACACTTCCGGCGCTGCCTTTGTCAGACTTCCCGGGACTGCTGCCGGAAACCAGCCATTTCTCTGCAACCGAGTTTCCGGAATATGCCACAAAGACAATGGCAGCAAAGTCTGTATAATGTGCAAACATACTGCCGCACTGGGCGAAATCACCCATAAAGATCATCCCGCCCAACGCAAATGCAGCCAGTGCCGTTACGGATATGATCACGATAACGACTACAACTTTTGAAAACTGCACATATGCATTTCCAAGATTCATTAACGTACTGTCCCCCAGTCTGTCGGCATTGGAAAGCTTTACCTGTTTACCAGATACTCATTGATTTCCGTCAGCGACTGCCGCAGTTTGTCGACCGAATTTCCGTTCACCAGATGAGACAGGATGGAAAGCTGTGAACGCAGAACCAGTGTCATCTTGTCCCCATAAATATCAGAACGCCGTTCAATCTCAAGCAGTCTTCCCTCCATGGTTTCAATTCTCGTCTGAAGCGCAGACGCCTGTTCCTGAATTTTGACAAACGGCTGGCGGTTCTCCTCATGCGCCTTTTTTAGTCCGCTTCTCGCACTCAGCACCATGCTGACAGCCCAGCAGACGGCAAGTATTGTTACAACCGTCAGCTCGAGATTACTCATTGTCAGATAACTCTGCATCCTATTCCCCCCTTTTCCAAGATGCAGTTTTGCATTCGGCACCGTTCAATACCGTATGACATTCCTGGCAAACCAGCGCGAAGCACCTGACTGTCTTTATCAGGCAGGAAACCTGCTCTTTCCTGTCAATCCGGTGCCCAGGCCGCATGCTCAGTCATTCCCGATGCGCCACTGGCCCACCAGCATGACTGTCCTTCCATCCTCCGCACTGATGAGCGTCGTATATGCAGCTCCACTTTCCACCGCATTGCTCCCATTGTCCGCCGTTTTCTGCTGCCCGCGGTCCAGATACGCTCCTGACACATACCCGACGCGGCCATTGTATGCCACTTTGGGCCACGTGCCATCCTCCAGGACCTCAACAACCGTTCCCTTGGGTATCTCAGCCAGCACAACGCCTGTTTCGGGACGGCTTCTCAGCCGCAGGCCGGAATGCTCTGTTGCCACAATTGCCGTATTCCCAGTCTGTACACTGCTCTCCATCTGTTCTGCCTCCATTGCAATCAGCCGGTGTTTCGCCAGATAATGCCACTGTCCGTTCAGCAGATCTGTCTCCACGACACATCCTTTTGCGGATGAGGAGTGCAGCACTGTCCGTTTGCCCGTGACCAGTCCCACATGATGCACATCCTCACCACTCGCCTTGAACGCCAGCATGCCCGGCACCGGATTCACAAGGTTTTCCCAGCGCTGCACAAGATCTTTCGACCGCCAGAGTGAGTTGGTGCCGGCCGTGGTATACCGCTTGTCCCCGCCTGATGCCTGTCTGATAACCGCCTTGATAAAATTGATACAGTCATACGTCGAATAGGGTACACCCAGCATGCGCCGCCCAACCGCGATTGCCTCTGCTGCTGATATCATTCATTTCCTCCCATTGTCCTGCAGCTTCATCCCGCCTGCTCATCAGTACAGTTCGCTCTGAACCTTCCTGATATGGAAATCCATCCGTCTGAGTCCGCCCGATCCGAAAATGGAATCCAGCCGCAGCGCAGTGCTTCCGGATTCAATCACAACATCCACTGTTTCATCTTCAAGATCAAGGGACCAGGTAACATGATAGACAGACGTCCCGATAAACATCGTGTTATTGAAGACAAGCGAATCGGTTCCCTCGGTGACTTCAACATACATGGTAAGATCCACATTGCTGATATACTCACTGTCTGAACCATAGGCATGAATGGAACCGGCATATACGCAGTCAGGCTCAAACTCTGCCGAATCGTCCGCTTTGGTAAACGTATACGGTCCGGAAGCGACATTGGTTGTATTGATGCGTGCACGGCCGATACGGTCTATCTCGCTCGGAATGCCGACCCGCACAGGCAGTTCACTCACCTCAAGCTCGCCCGATGCACCAACGAGCAGACAGCAGCCTTCATTGTCTTCTCCCTGCCGGATATCCACCTTTTCCTCCAGTCGTCCGAAAAGCTTCCCGAGAACCCGTGTCAAACCGCTGTAATTCAGGTATCCCATTTTTCCTCCTTCAATGACATAGTTGTACTCAGCAGTTCCGTTTCGAGGCGGCCGCTGCGAATCGACAGCGCATACCGGCTGCCGTTTTCGTCCCGCAGAATGACCTGCTCTGCCTCAAGGCTTCCTGACAGTACTTCATTCCCGTTCCAGTCAAGCGTACGTCCATTCTTCCGCTCGCCGCTCCGGCCGATTCCGGCAATCTCCGCAAACTGTCCGTCCGGATCCGCCTCATTAAACCTGCCAAATACCATCTGTCCTTCACCGGATGCAATCGTATTCTGTCCGGCAGCATGAGCAAACCGGCCGGACGCCAGACAGCTGCTGCCCTCAGCAAAGGCGCCGCTTCCATCTGCACTGCACCCCATCCCGAATGCCGCTGCACACCGGCCGGATGCTGTTGTCCCGCTGCCAAATACAGCTGAATGTTCACCGGATGCCTCGCCGTCATTTGCCGCAAAAGCCTGTAATCCCATGGCACGTCCGCCATTTGCAGCAAATGATGCACTGCCTGATGCCTCCGTCCCTGAAACATTCTGGCGCAGGCTGTTCCTGCCCGTTCCTTCTGCCGCAGGCATATGGGCAGCATAATAGCGGACATTGACCAGATCCGTATCCCCTTCCGGTTCTCCATCCATACTGATACAGGCATTTTCTGTTCCAATCCAGACCGGACAGACATGGCTGTACGGCAGACAGATTCCAAACATCCCGTCCATACAGAAAATCATACAGGACTCGCCCGTATCCGCACCGTCCTGACAAACCGGTATACCGTATCCGGTATACCTGGTATTGCCGAATACAATACAGGGATCTGCCGCGGCATTCGCTCCATAATGCCGCCTGGTCAGCTGTTCCGCATCCGCCCCAAAGCGGATCATGACACTGTCAAGGCCGTAAAGCTGCTCGGACTGCCCGGTGTCCGTTTCAATGTACAGGACTGCCCCGTCAATATCGAGTGAAAAAGCAGCCTCTGAAACGATATCCTCCATCTCAAAGACTGTATGGCGGATAAGTCTCACGCCAAAGGCATCCCGTGCAGTCAGGCGGCCTTTTTCATCTGTCACGGCCAGTCTGTCCGGAATTCCGGCAATTTCCCCGAGATAATGATCGATCAGCGCACGGATGCGCGTCCACAAGATTCCAAGCCCATGTTCATCCAGATTCGCCACGTTTCCTCCCGCATCAGCTGTTCAGCTTCCCTGCTCTTCCTGACCGGCATGCGCCGCATGCGCTGTTTCCTCTCCAATAATCCGGAGTACATCCTGCTCGCCTATTCCCCCTGTCAGCGCCAGCCATGTTGTACCGTCATACAGGTTCAGAACGCCGTCTGAGGCTACCAGAACCAGTTGTCCTTCTGTTCCTTCCGGCAGTGCATCTTCACTGTCCACGATCCGAACACCCGTCAAAGCATCCAGCATGTTCTGAGTGACATAAACACCAGCTGCACTGAACGCGTCCAGCTTTACCTTGTCTGCTGCGCTCATCAGGCCGTCACGTTCTGCAGATGCCGGCAATACCACCCCGCCTGTACTGCCGCCCTGTTCAAGGGTTTCCGCAATGGATGTGAGGCTTTCCACCAGAAGCTTGCCTGTCTTGTCCAGCAGATTGAAATTATTGTCCCGGTAATTGATCCTGACAGCATGTGTTTCCGTACCGGAAAGGGCTGTCAGAATCCGCCGGAGGGCATTCACCATCTCAAGACCCGTATCATCCAGCAGATTCTTGTCATTCCGGTCAGCCATGTGCGCCCTCCTCCCTCTCCGCAGCCGCTGCAAAAAGGCTGTCGATCTCCGTATCTGTTATCGGGGTGAGGTCCTCCAGCTCAAGCCATTCCGGGCTCAGTGTCTGTCTCAGGCTGATAAGTCCGGATATGCTGTGCGTTTTCCCGGCATCCGTGTGCAGCACTATGCCGCGTCCGTCCAGCGTAATCAGAAACGGCTCGCCGGTATAGTCAAAGCGGTTTCCAGTCTCAAAATACCGGTTTCCCACACAGGTCCGGATCAGTTCACCGTAGGCGGTGTACTCCGGCTCAATGGGCAGCATATAAGTGATTCCGTCAAAAACAACCTGCAGTTCACCGGATTCCGGCATCGCTCCCGGATCCCCTTCCAATCCAGCCGTACCGTCCGGACCGGTCGTAACCGTCTGCTGCCGGATCAGCATAAATTCCGTCCGTCCAAACGGTCTGTTCAAAATAAAAGCCGGCGCAGCCGGTTCCGTCTCCTCCCAGTCGCTCTGTGCTTGAGGCACCGCAGCCCAGCTGCCGTCTGACCTCAAAAAAGATCCCGCTCCGGCCTCAAGTCCATCCGGGACCAGTCCCCGTGCCGCACCTTCATACTGTCCGTCCAGAATCGCCTGATATGCCTGGGTGAAATTTTCGTCACTGAGGCCCTGCCCGCTGACCGCGTCCACCTTTCCATCAAGCTGCTCAAGGATCCACCGGACCAGTGCCCTCAGTCCCTGTTCATCCAGCTGCATGCATTGCCTCCCTTTTATGAGCTGTTGAAGAAGGGCCTGACAATATCCGTCAGGCCCCATTTTATCCTGCTGTCAGGATGAATACCGCCAACCTGATATCAGCGTCATCCTGCTTTTCCGGGCTTACCGCCTGGTCTCAGAGAGCACCGGCTCACTCAAAGAGGCTGTCGATTTCAGCATTTGAGATGCTCTCAACCGCAAACAACTCGCCGAGCGGATCCCATGCAGTGCCGGTCCAGGCATAGTTGATGCCCCTCTCCTGAACATCATACACATCGCCCGGCGTATTTCCGGTATTCGGAAGATCCTCCACTTTTGCAACGCTGCCCTTGTAGCGGTACACATTCGTGATATCGCTCTTAAGGGCATACGTATCCGCGCTGCCGAAAGCATCCAGCTTGGCCTTGTCCGTGGCACTCATAAGGCCGGCGGCAGACTGTGTCACCTCTGCGTACTCGGTATTGTCAGGCTCTGCCCAGACGCCGTCGCCTCTCAGGAAAAGCCCCTGATCGCCCGCTGCCGCACCTGGAACAAGACCTGCGGTACCAGCCTGTCCGGCACTCGCACCGTTCATCCCCGGTACACTCAGTGTGCCGTCCGAAACTGCCAGGCCGCTGCCGACCCGTACGCCGCCCAGGTCCTCCGTCGTTGCCGCCGGCAGCGTGTAGAGGTTTGCACCATTGGCAATGCCCTCAAGCTTGGACTTGTCACCCGCACTCATGAGGCCGGCGCTGCTGGTGGTTGCCTCATCATACGTGGTATCCTGTGCCGGAATGCCAAGCCCTGTAATGTCCGCCTTGATCACCGTCTGGGCAGCACTCACATGACCGGTTTCATCCACCGTAACCTTGTAAAGTCCGGAGGCATGCCCCGTATATCCGGGATGCGTGTACAGGTTTGCACCCGCTTCAATCCCGGCCAGCTTGGACGCCTGCTCACTGGTCAGAAGGGTTCCGCCTGCCGCATCCGCGGTCATGAGTTTTTCAACAAGGGTCTTGTGCGTGTCGGCATAATCATTGCTCGACAGTGCCTTCCCTTCCACCTTGTCGACCTTGCCGCTGAGAAGGGTTTTGATCTTGTTCAAAAACTGTCCAAGGCCCGTATAATCCAAATACTTCGACATGGTTCCCCGCTTTCTCCGTGCACCGCACGGGTCGTTCCGATCCTCCACCTGACTGGCAGTACTGCTGCGCACACAGTCCCGCCGAATATATAAAAAGCCGGAATTGCCGGCTTTTTACCTGATTTGTGGCTTATGCTGTTCATATGTCAGTCGTCTATCTGCGTAAGCCGAAGAATCTCTGCATCTGAGATTGCCTCCGGGACCGGAATATTCAGTGAAATATCGCCGTCTTCATCCGGCATCTGTCCATTTACACTGCTCACGTGTCCCTGCCCCGGGATCCCTCTCGGAATCCAGAAACTGAGTACCGGCGCTTCTGCCGTACCAGACAGTTCTGCCCTGGCTGCTTCATCCGGCGGTACCGTCATCACCTGGCCGACTGACAGGACCGGCATCTGTCCGGTTGCACCGGCAGGAATTTCAAAGCGGAAATGCATGGCACCGGATGGGCCCTGCGTCAGCGTAACAGAGGCCGGCACCGTCTCCCCGACTCCCTCAGCCTCTGCGGTCACGCCCTGCCACGCCTCTGCTGCCTCCACCGCCGAAACTGCCCGATTTAGTGCTTTTTCAGCGGCTTCCAGCGCTGCACCGGACGAGCGGACCCGCTCGATTTCCGCCTCAGCTCTCGCCTGCTCCATTTCATTTCTCAGCTGTTCCGACCGGATTCTGTCCGCCTCGGCATCTGCGCGGCAGGTTTCAGCTGCACGCCGCTCCGTCTCAGCTTCTCTTCTTGACTGTTCTCCGGTCTGCCGCATGTTTTCTGCTTCGCACCGCAGTGTTTCCGCAGCTGCACGCTCTGCTTCATCTGCCAGCCGGGCACTTTCAGCAGCTGCTCTTGCCGCCTCGGCGCCCACCCTTTCTGCCTCAGCCTCTGCCCTTTCTGTCTCCGCAGCCGTTCGTGCCTGCTCTGCAGTCTGTCTGCCTGTTTCGGCTGCTCTGCGCTCTGCCTCATCTGCAAGGCGCACCTGCTCGGCACTGTTTCTCAGCGCTTCATCACGTATCCTGTCCTTTTCAGAAATTTCCCGCTTCTGTTCTGCCAGTGTGCGTGTACTCTCAGATGACTGTCTGGCATTTTCCGCCGCACTGCGGCTGTTTTCTGCCGTCTGACGGGCCGTCTCCGCTTCCATGCGTGCCGCCTCGTGCGCTGCCCATTCCTGGTCAGCCAGAAGGCGGGCAGCCTCTGCACGCTCACGTGCAGCCTCCGCAGTCACTCTTGCCTGCTCTGCAAGCACACGTGCACGCTCAGCGCTGACCCGTGCGGTTTCAGCATCTGCCCTGCTGCGCTCCGCCATGATTCTGTCTGACTCGGCTGCTGTCCTTGCAGCCTCTGCCGTTTTCCGCTCATGCTCAGCATCTGCACGCGCATTTTCCGCCTGGACACGTGCCTTTTCCTCACTGACGCGGGCACTTTCTGCCTTTCCCCGCGCAGTTTCAGCACCTGCCCTGACATTTTCTGCCTGAACACGCACGCTTTCTGCCTGACTTCTTGACGTTTCCTGTGTCTGCCGGTTCTTTTCCGCCGCTATTCTGGCATTTTCCGCCTGGACGCGTCCCTTTTCGGCTGCTTCAGCCGCCCTGCCAATCTCCTCTGTCTGTCTTGCGGCTGCCTCAGCCATGGAACGTGCATTGTCTATCTGCGAAATCTCATACAGCAGCTCAGACAGGGACGGCAGGCAGTTCTGCGGATCCAGCAAAGGCGCATTCAGATCATATGCCGGACGGACCAGCAGATAGACACGTGCTGCACTGATACATCCGAGGGATGCGCTCATGATCACCATTGTTGCGCTGACCGTCCCCGGTACCTCAAGTGCCTCACGGCTGAGCACCGCCTCCGCCCACTCCCCGTCAACCCATCCCTGAATCAGAACGGTAGAGGCATCATGCCGGTTGACATACAGGTAAACGGCCGCACCGCTCAGGGAAACAGTTTCCTCTCCCTTTACCGTGTGCACCCTTATCCGGTGCGCATCCGCATCACCGGACGTGGCCAGCGCCTGCCATACAGCAGGAACCTGCGGCCGGTTCAGATCCACCACCGTTTCATATGTATACGCCATCCGGCTCCTCCTTTAATGACATAGTCGTGCTTTCGGCACCGTATCAATTGCAGTTGTCATAATTTGACAAACCAGCATGAAATGCTGGGCCATCTCCTTTAATGACATAGTCGTGCTTTCGGCACCGGATCAAAGCAGATGTCATT
>JAFUHD010000303.1 GCA_017469025.1 Clostridia bacterium | reverse complement strand
TTTTCTGAGAACCTCTTTTGAAAGCATCTCAATATGTTTTGCTGCCATGTGCATCAGAAATGAATCATGTCCCGAGGTATGTCTGAGCAGATTGCAGATATACTCTCTCTGACTCCCAAAATACCGCATTCCCTCTAAGAGCGTCTGCTTCCAGACATACCCGTTTTTCCCGATCTGATTCATTATCGTACCCAGGGACTGACAGTAATCCCAGGCAATCAGATCATACTTGTCTCTGAACTGCCTGTAAAAAGTTGCCGGTGAATATCCACAGTTATCCACAATTTCCTGAATGGTAATTTTGTCCACCGGTGTATGCGCTGCCAGCTCTCTCAGTGAACCCGCCAGTATTTCCTTTGCAGTCATCCGTTTCATTTGTTTTCCTGTTCTCCCGCAGACGGTATGTCTCAGAGATATTTGACAGTTTCAGAAACCGGCTTACGGCTGCTGTGATTCGGCAGCGGACCGGCATGATCTGCTGCATATCCGATATCAAGGAGCATCAGTACTTCCTCATTATCAGGAAGATCCAGTATTTCTGCAGCCTTATCGGGATCAAAGAAATTGAGCCAGCAGCTGTCAAGCTGTTCATCGGCTGCTGCAAGCATCATATGCGTAGCCACGATCGCTGCATCCTCTGCACCGGAATTCCTTTTCCCTCCCGGATAAGTAAACACATTGTTTTTATCAAATGCAACCACTATCACAGTCGGTGCATTATACCTGCAGGGGGTAATTTCATCCACTTTCGCAAGCATCTCCGGAGACTGAATAACATAGATTCTCTGTTCCTGAAGGTTTTTGGCAGTTGGTGCCAGCCGTCCTGCTTCAAGAACCGCGCAAAGCTTTTCCGGTTCGACCTGACGATCTGAATACTTCTTACAGGAATACCTGTTTTTTACAACCGTTTTAAACTCCATTTCACGTTCCTCCCTTTCTCGGGTTACTTGCTTTGCCAATCGGCAGCCGTCCAGACGCATTGTACCCTTCAACTGTATGCGCGGTCAAGAACTGAATATTTTTATTCGATCCAGACGGTATTGTACCATGATTGATTACAAAAAACCTGCCTCACAGAGGCAGGCATCATGCTTACTTTACAGCTTCTTTAAATGCTTTTCCAACTTTGAACGCTGGCACTTTGGTGGCTTCAATATGCATTGACTCACCTGTAAACGGATTGCGTCCCTTACGGGCAGCACGTTCACGCGTCTCAAAAGAACCGAATCCCGGGAAGACAACCTTCTCCCCCTTTGCAACGCTCTCCTGAATTGCAGAAATAACCGCATCTACAGCTTTGCCTGCATCCTTTGCTTTCACACCAAGCTTTTCTGCAACGACAGCGTTAAATTCAGCTTTGGTCATGTCTAAGCCTCCTGTTTATTTAGGTCAGTTTCGGAACCTGTTCCAGAAACCGCGTGCATTATACCCAATTGCATATTCAAAATCAACACTCTTCTGGAAAAAAGCAGTATAGAACAGTATCATATTATAACTATCTACTTTCCAAGCGCAAACAAAGCAGCGCCAAGCGCTCCACAGAGTTGGGCGTATTCGGAAATCTGAATATGCGTATCCAGCTTTTCCTCAAGTGCATGCACCACACCCTTGTTCTTTGCCACACCGCCCGTCATGACAAAAGCGGGCTCCCCACCAGCGCGTTTGACCAGAGAAGCCGTTTTTGAGGCTACAGACAGATTGAGTCCATGGATAATATCTGCAGGCGCTGTGTTGTTTGCAATCAGTGAGACAACTTCTGATTCGGCAAATACAGTGCACATGCTGGATATGACAACCTCCTTCTGCCACTTAAGCCCCATCTCACTCATCTCATCCAGAGAGATTTCAAGTGTTTTGGCCATCAGGTCAAGAAAGCGCCCTGTCCCGGCTGCGCATTTATCGTTCATGACAAAGTTTTCAACATGTCCATCCGCATCAAGACGAATGACTTTGGAATCCTGTCCGCCAATATCAATGACTGTCCGTGCTTCCGGAAATAGAAAATGCGCACCGTGGGCATGGCAGGTTATCTCAGTAATGGAACTGTCCCCAAGTCCTATCGTTTCTCTTCCATATCCGGTTGTAACGACCGCATCCAGCTGCCCGCGTGTAAGTCCTGCATCCTGAAGCGCCATCTGCAGCGCGCGCCCGGCACCAGCTGCTGCACCGGCACCAGTCGGCAGAACAGCTGACCCGACTATTTCGGCATTCTTGTTGAGTATGACTGCATCCGTACTGGCAGATCCACTGTCAACGCCAGCCACATATCCATGGCCGCCTCCGGAATTTATGTGCCGCAGTCCCCCGCCGGCTGTTTCTGCAAACGCATCCAGCCTGGTCTTCATCTGTCCGCTGCTCCCTGCTGTACAGTCAGTCTCAATTTTCAGAATCGGCATATTTTCCTCTTTCAGATAGCGATACTCAAAGCCATAATAATCGCAGAACTTTACCGTATGAAAGATGATCCCTTCACAGTTCTCCTGCAACCGTTTTCTTTTGAACTGCATACGCATGCATGCACTGTCCTGTTCAAGCAGTGCCGATGCATACCGGGCCATGGAAAATGGCTTTCCGCCCTTCTCAAGCCTGCGGTTTCCTGTGCAGGTTTCATCCTGAACTGGCAGCGTATACCGTTCCCGGATCATCTCCATCAGTGCCCGGCCGCCATGCGCACCCCGTACTGTGATGTGTTTCCCGATATTCTTGGAAGCATCCGCATGATCCCAGGCCTGCAGCACTGCCTCTTCATCCATTGAATGTCCGGTTAAATTTTCAATTGCATGTATTAACCGGTTCAGTTCTCCTTCAAAAAGATGTATTTCTGCAGGTCCATTCTTATGCGGCAGTCCCAACAGAAAAAGGAAATCCATATTTCCGCGTTCACTGAGTACATCAAAAAGACGTCTGCAGACATCACAGCAGTCCACCAGAATCAGGCAGCGGATCTGCTCTGCCTCTATCGCCTCCATAACCGCCTTCCCGTATCCGCACAGGTTTGGATGCAGACAGGTATCTGCACAGTCAAAATTCTGCGGAACCGGATCCAGACGTACCGCTTCCATTCCAAAACCAGCCAGCAGTTCATTCGGCGTATACTTGCACATTGTATAGATTTTATCCATGCTGAGCCTCCAGCATTTCTATAAATGCATTCAGACGTGTCTGAACCTGCCCATCGGAGGCATTATGGCTGTCACATCCGTCCCCGTTCAGAATCAGCGTCGGATAGCCTGCCTGTTCGAGGCGTTCCTTGAAAACCTGAGACAATCCCATCGTCTGCTTGCAGCCCCAATGGCAGAAACAGACAACTCCATCTACATCCAGTGTTTCCGCTGCCTCAACCGCGGCCTGAACCCGCTGCTCACCGCCATTCCACCTGCTGTATACCAGCCGTCTGGCCATACTCTCATACGGCATTTCCGGATCAATATCCACCAGGCTTTCAAGATTCATGTCAATCGCCACAATCTGACATTTTTCAGAATAATCCATAACATCCCGGATTGGCCGCTGCCAGTTCGGCACCGTATGCAGCCAGAGCAGCCGGATGCCACGCGCCGGACCTGCCGCCTTAAGATCTGAGAGCAGCTGCCGGGCATAATGAAGTGCTTCCTTTGATCCGAGTCCATTATGGACGATATAGATTTCGTACAGTTCGCTGGTAACGTCACTGCACAGATAATGATCCCTTTTCTCAAGATGACAGGCCTGCAGATCTTCTATGGTCTTTTTTGAGTCAGCCAGACAGGCTTTCAATCTGTCCTCATCCATTTTCCGGCTGCAGGCTGACTCCAGAAATCCAGACAGTTCACGAAGTTCATCTGCTACATAATGCACACTGTTTTCGCTTTGTTCCCTGGGCACATCCACATAAAACTGCGGCACCTGATAAAATTCCGCCAGTTCCCGGAATGTCAGATTGTTTGCATCGCAGACCAGTGATGTATTGACGATCATCTTCGGCGGCGGAAGGATTTTCGCATATGCGGAACCCAGCAGAATCTTATGATAAGAGCAGTAGGTTTCCGGTATGCCCATATTCTCCGCAGCCTCAACAAAGGCATGCTCGGCATAGGCACCGTTAATAAAACATGAATAGAGCTCCGCGCACATGGGCACAAGATCCATCGCATACAGTAGTTCACAAGGCATAAAAACACTGACCAGTGCTGCTCTTTCCGGATGTGCCAGCATTTTTGTCACTGTACGGTTAATATACTGTGCAGAAAACTGCCGTGCCTTCGGCAGATCCTGATTTGGACTCAGACGGAGCTTCAGACCGTATGCCTGAAAGCCCGTCAGAAGCAGCGAGCGGCACAGGGACGGGTGCTTTGCCGCATTCCGCTCAATGAATCCGCCAAAGGATTCAATTATATTGGACATGATTCCTCTTTTCCACCAATCATTTCGCCATCCTCTGACAGCAGGAAAAAGCCTGCCCTGCACTTGTCTTCAGGACAGGCGTAAACTCTTTAGTTATTGCACTCCAGGATCGCCAAGTCCCATGGTGAAAGCTGAATTTCCGTATTTTGTAAAACTGCTTTTTCCGTGAGAAGGTTTACGGCATTCCAGCAGCATTTTGCCGTGCGCGGTTCCGGAGAATAATTCATCAGATAGACAATCTGCCGGCCTTCGCGGTTTCTGCCTGTTCTCTCTATGACAGGAAAACGGTTCTCCGAAAGCTTCAGACCCGCTTTTTCAGCGGTTTCAAGCAGAACGGCATTCATCATGTCATCATTCAGCCCGCATCCGACATATGTCGCATTTCCCTTCCCATATGCCAGCCGCGTTGCTGCTGCATAACGTGCATATGCCGGATGTGCATATGATGCCAGTACTTCTGTTTTCCCGTCTGGAATCAGCAGCTCCATGAAATGCTGTGCTTCACAGAAAAGACCATAACGATGAGACCTGACCTCTACACCGTCTGGAATTGTAAAATGGCTGTACCGGACACCACAGGTTCTGGATAGCGTATACGGCACATCCGCTGCATAGACCCTGTTGTTCTCATCAGCAAAGGCGCTCTTATAGGTAACAAACAGATTCCCGCCCTTTTCCGTATACTGATCCAGTGCTTCAAGCAGATCGCGTGGCGCAGCATACAGTGCCGGAACAATCACCAGATCATACCGCTGCAGCTGTTCCTCCGCATTCTGCGGGAACAGAATATCACACTCTATATTGTTTTCATACAGAAGCCGGTAAAGTTCCATGAGGACGTCGTTGTACTTGTACGGCACCCCGTTCTGACCGGAAATCGGGAACCAGTCAATTGCCGTAAGTGCAGTATTGCTGACCAGAACAGCCACCCTGTTTTTCTTTTTCAGTCCGACCAGCTTGCTGCTGAGTTTTTCGAACTCACTGCCGATCTGCTTTGCGGCACGATAGGTATCATTTTCCCTGAAATCGTGGGATAGCAGACCTTTCCAGTATGTTTCAACCGCATTGTGCAGAGAATGCCAGTGCCAGTACTCAACCATTTCCGCTCCGCTTGCCAGATGAGAGAACGCCTGCAGGCGAAGCTGGCCGTCATACGGAAGCCATTCCGGGAATCCCTGAGCCTCCGTTTCAAGAACAAGATAGTTTGACTGTTTGACCGATCGGGTTACATCACCGCCGAAGGCTATCTCCATACCGGTCAGCTTTGCCTGGGACGGATGATAGATATCCACGCCGAGTACAGTTGTCGCAAAAGCATCCTCATACACGTCTACTTCGCCATTAATCCCGTATGAGTATCCTCTCCAGTCAAAATCCGTATTGTGTGTGATAAACTGCTCCGGCCTCAGATATGGTTCTACAATTGAACGCTGCCACATAAGAAACTCCGCAGCAATCATACGCTGATAACGCTGAAATTCTGCGCCCAGACTGCCATTGATCGTCCCGCGCACATCCGGCACATCTTCCCACGCATTGATCCGGTTGCTCCAGTAATCCAGCCCAAATGCAGCATTCAGGGTGTCCAGACTGTCATCAAACTTCTCACGCAGATATTTGACAAAGCCGTGCTGAACGTTTGGACCAGCTGTTCCATATGCCTTTGTCTCATTGTCCAGTTGAACTCCGATTACATTCTCGTACTGCGCACATGTTTCCATCATTTTGCGGATAATCCGCTCTGCATAATACCTGTAAGCAGGATGTGTGATATCCATATTCTGGCGCCGTCCATACAGTTCCTTCCCGGCGTTTGTTGTTTCCAGAATTTCAGGATGAGCTTTCGCCATCCATGTCGGAATCGCATAGGTCGGGGTACCAATGATGACCGAGATGCCGGCTTTTCCCATTGCCTCAATGACGCGTGTCAGATGCGATGTATCATAAACACCCGGCTGCGGCTCCATAGTACTCCATGTGCTTTCGCCGATCCGGACCACATTGATGCCAGCCGCTTTCATCATCTCAATGTCTTTGTCAAGACGTTCATACGGCATGTATTCATCATAATAGGCAACACCATACAGCAGTTTTTCCATATTATCACCTATATCCAGTTTTTTCAGAAGTCTTTGGTGCTCCATCCCGGCCATCCAGCTCGGTTGGTACAGCGACGGGCATTGTAACATAAGGCATCTGCCTTTTTCAAGCTGGCTTTCCATGGCTTTCCCCTTCAGCAAAAGCGCCTGGACAGTTTCTGAATTTCCGTTTTTCTGACAACACTATGTGATTATTTTCTTCAGAATCTTTGGCAAAACATTGACTGACCCTGTACTCATTCTTATAATATTTTGCAGAATACATTCACAGAGGAGAACACTTCAAATGGCTTATAGCGAAGCTTTGTGGGCAGAAGCCAAGAAACGTTGCCGTCTCAACAATGAAGATATTGCACTGGCCAAACGCCTTGGCCTCAATCCGAAAAGTCTGATAAAAAATATACCGTCCAAGAGTGAGCCCTGGAAGTCACCTGTAAAGATCTGGCTTCACGAAATTGATGAAAAGCGACGGATAAAATCTGAGAGACGCAGGGCACGTAAAGCAGCCCTCTCCCCAGCTTCAGGCACTACAAAACAAGAATCCGCTCAGTCCATCAGGACAGATGCCAGAAACTGCGGACTGAGCGGATCCAGTCAGGACAACCGTTCTTCCGGAAGATTATGATGATTTTTCGCTTTGAAAATGGCATTGCGCTTTTTTATAGCAGTTTTTGAAAAGACTCAAAAGCGCTGGCACAGCACTTCGTGCTGGTTTGTCAAATCATGACATTTGGAATAGATATGGTGCTGAAAGCGCAACTACGTCATCAAAGAAGGAAGGCTGTCAAAATGCAGCCTTCCTTTTCATTACAGATTTCCAAGTACGTCACAAAACACGGTGTAATTCCGCATTTCAGTTGATGAG
>JAFUHD010000302.1 GCA_017469025.1 Clostridia bacterium | reverse complement strand
TGCTTTCATCCGTGCGTATTCGTGGGCGCAGCATGCGCCAGGCAATCCAGAGAATAATGCTGAGGACAAGGCAAAGAAAACCGGTATAGGCAATGGGGTGCTGCTCCGGAAACCGGGGAAACAGGGAAAGGACGAACAGATACCTGGTCAGAACGGTGAAATAGTTTTCGATACAGGATGACAGCAGGACACGGAAAAGAGCACCGGCAGGATTGGTTTCATAACAGGTCACGACAAGACCGACCGGAATGAATGTCATGATAAGCCAGTAGGGGGCAGTCAGGTGGGGAAACTGGCGGAAAGAGGCACCCCATCTCATCTGAGCAGGTACATAAAGCAGTGCCAGGAACAGCCAGACAAGCGTGCAGAGGATGATCCTGTGCCTGAAATACCTGCGTGCAGGAAGGATCCCATGGCACGTTATCAAAACAGATGCAAGCATGCCTGCAACGTATCGCAGCTGATCCAGTATAGCCAGAAAAAGATTCATTTGTGTCACCTTTTGATGTAGCGCATGTATGCCTGCATCAGGCTGTCCCTGTAGATTTTGCTTGAAGGTACCGAGAAGCCGCCCACAATGATTTCCCCGGTCCTGATGTTTTCGATTCTGGCCAGGTTTACCAGATAGGAACGCTGCACCCTTTCAAAGTGATGACGCCTCAGAATTTCTTCATGTTCGGTGATACTGCCCCGTACAAGGTATTCGGTATCTGCAGTCCTGTAAGCCATATAATGGCCTTTAGCCTCCACATACAGCAGATCTGGCACAGGCACTGCAACCTGTCCTTTTGTGGTATCCAGAAAAAGGACCTCCGGATCCTGCCGCTCCACGCGCCTCAGTGCTTTGGCAAATTTAAGCGCAAAATCGTAGTAACCAATGGGCTTTATGATATAGTCAACTGCATCCACTTCATATCCGTTGATGGCATACTGTGCGATATTGGTAATGAACAGAATGATAACCCGCTCATCCGTTCTGCGGATGAGCCGGGTAGTATCCAGTCCATTGGTTCCCGGCATGTCAATGTCAAAAATCAGGATATCATAAACGGGTTCATACTTTTCCAGCAGCGCATCTCCGGATGCAAATTGTGAAATGCTGAACGCTGTTCCCGATTCCTCCGCATACCGGATGATGTACCCTTCCAGTGTTTCACGTACAGGTGCTTCATCGTCCACAATGGCTATCTGCATGATATGTCTCCGTTCTTTTCCGGCTATGAACAGACCTTCTGATTATCCCTTAGTGACACAGCTGTGCTTACGGCATCGTATCAATAGCAGATGCCATTGTTTGACAAGGCACGAAGTGCTGGATCATCTCTTTTCACAGCTTCGCTGCATATGTGAGGTAACCTTAGGCTGAACTGCTGATCTTCTTTCATTGTACACCAAACCGGCAAGGCGTGTCAGCCTGTTTTTCATGCACAGGAGGGGGCAGCTGGACGATCATTCCAGTGAAGAACAGGATAAATGCCGCAACCGGCTGGGATACCAAACGTATCGCTGAACTTCCTTCCAGAACATTTGGTTCCGGATGAGCTCCCGATGCTGCAGGAGTACCTGGGGACTGCCTGCTCCGTTCAATGCCACATGGGTACTTATGGTTACTGAATAAGAAGCTTTTGACGGTTGTCAGTCATGATCGATGGGGGAGGCTTTTATAGCCGTCTATATTTCCGGCAGGAACAGTTAAAAAGGCAGACACAAACTGACCATATGTCAGTCTGATATCGTGTGTAAATGGAAGATCACTGAAGTGAAGTTCGATGAAACCATTGATCTTTTGAACGCAGATTGGTAACATAAAAAAAGAGGGTGCTTTACTTCGGCAGTTATTGTTTATGCGGGTCCATAAAGTTTTGAAGATGGTCCAGCAAAATGCGCTGGTTTGTCAAATAATGGCGTCTGCTGTTGATACGATGCCGAAAACATAGCTGCGTTATTAAAGAAGACGGGGGACGCATTGAAGCCTGTTTCTTTTTACCGGAATGCTCATCATTCAGTACGGCACCGGTTTGCTGAAAAGAAAGCTGAAGAAGTCCCGATGAAAACAGGTGTTAAACCTGCTGTTGAGAGAGGTGTATTCATGAAAAAAGTGGTGCCGGCATTGAGAAAAATATTCCGTCTGGGGGACCTGCAGGCAGTTTTGATCATTATCAGCTCCGCAGCATTCCTCTGGTATGCGCTGGCGAAATTTGAACCAACGGCTGTTCTGTCTCATGTTGCCTACTATTACAGTATTTACGGTTTCATTGTGCTGATTGTCAAGATGAGGGAATGGATGACCCGCTTTAACCGCTTTGTTCGAAAGCGGTTCCCGGCGTATGACCGGTTCTGTGTGCTCAGGGAAGAATCACTGAACAGCCGGGGAAGGGCGGCCAAAGCGATATACATTGTGCTGCGTCTGCTGACCATCATGTCGGCAGTGGCTATGCTGCTGCAGGGAGAGTATGGAAACTTTGTCCTGTGCATTTTTACACTTTTACTGTTTACACTGCCCGACATCATCCAGCAGAACTTTGCGGTACATCTGCCGACCACGCTTGAGACGATCATTTACTGTTTCATATTCTGCGCAGAGATACTCGGTGAGATTAACAATTTCTACGGCCTGATTCCCGGATGGGACACCATGCTGCACACCATCAACGGTTTCCTGTGTGCTGCCATAGGCTTTGCGCTGGTGGACATGCTGAACCGGCACAGCAAAAACATTCATCTTTCGCCGGCTTATCTGGCACTGACGGCATTCTGTTTCTCCATGACTGTCGGTGTTGTATGGGAGTTTATTGAGTTTTTCGGGGATCAGCTTTTTACAGTGGACATGCAGAAGGATACGTTGGTTCCGGTGGTTAAAAGCATTCTCATCAATCCTGCCGGTGCGAATGTGCCGGTGGTTCTTCAGGATATCCACGAGACGGTGATTCATTATGGCGCCGGCGAGAGCTACACGGTGACGGGCGGCTATCTGGATATCGGGATTGCGGATACCATGAAGGATCTGTTCGTGAATTTTATAGGGGCTGTAGTATTCAGTGCATTTGGCTATTTCTATGTCAAACAGCGTGATGCAGACAAGAACAGCTTTGCCGGACGCTTCATTCCGGTTGTGCGTAAAGAGGACGAATGATGCGGTATACCAAAGAAGACGATGCGCGTTTTCAGAAATGCCTCTGTGAACTTGCAGCACATCCTGACGTGCAGATTTTGAAGCATATTCCCCAGCACAGGGGGAGCACCACATTTGCTCACAGTGTCAGTGTTGCCAACTGTGCTTACCATCTTGCAAAAAAAAGTCATCTGAAGGTGGAGATTCAAAGCCTTGTGTGCGGGGCGATGCTTCATGATTTCTATCTCTATGACACCGAGACCATGCCGTATTCTGACTACCGTCACTCGTTGATCCATCCCAAGCTGGCACTTCAAAACGCGGAGAAACGTTTTAAGCTCAATGCCAGAGAACGCAACATCATTCTGTCGCACATGTGGCCCATTCCGTGCAGTCCACTGCCACGGTGCAAAGAGGCATGGCTCGTCAGCATCGCTGACAAGATGTGTGCCTGGAAGGAAATGCACAAATAAAACATGCGGCTGTACATCTATGCAGCCACATGTTTCAGTGTGTTTTCCCGTATGGCTGCCAGTGCTTTGACAAACTGATACTGCGCATCCGGGCAACACATGGAATACCATTCTGGTTTTTCGAATCCGTTTGTTAATCATCCTTGGAACTTACAGACAATATCAGGTTTTATGTCAATATTGACACGTTTATGGTATTGGTTATACAGATTATAAACATCAGTGTTCAATTCTTTGCGTTCCATGAATCTGCTCACACTGTTGTCATGTTGGAATGTGAGTATTGTTCACACTGGAGTAAGTCTTGGAGGAAGGGTACGAAAATGGTGTTAAGGTAAAATGGTATTATGTTGAGATGAATCTGTCAGGAAACAGGATTGCACGCTTTGGCTTCAGACAGCTGGATGATGGTTCCTGGGTCTGTAAACTGCTGTGATTGATACCGATCTGCATTTGAAGCATTCGTAGTTTTATAGCAGGAGTGTGGCCATATGGCTGCACTCTTTTTTTGTCAGTGCCGCTGTGCAGTCATTGCGAGCGTCAAATAGGGATAGTTCATATATTAAAAGTCAGCCTTTAGAAGACTGACTTTTTTTGTATGGTTTACCACAAACCGGCGCTGATCAACTCCGTGTGCAATGGAGGTCAGGAGTACGGCATCTGCCAAACGCCGGCAAGTGGGACAGGGCTGTGGGTAAGCAGAGCGGGAGCCCACGATTGTTGGATCTTTTTTCAAAAAATCAAACAGATGCAGGCGAAAGTATTCTGACAGGTCCCGCCAGGATGGGTGTTCTGGGGAAACGGATGTCACTGCCATGCATGCTTTACCTGCTTTTTTCCATTTGCAATGCCTGTTCGAAATGCCGGTGAAATTTCCGGATTGCTTCCTGGCTCAATGGGTCCTGCGGGCACTGCATGTCGAAGGCATGCATGTCAGTGTGATATACATCCACGTCTGCCTGGACACCTGCAGCCTGGAGGTTTTTAACGTATTGCAGGGTTTCAGTATAGAAAGGTTCGCCGTCGCCTACGAAAGTGTAGCAGGGCGGCAGATCGTGATAATCCGTTTGACCGGCAGGAGCGGCATAGGGGGATACATGCTGCTTTGCCTGTCCCCGCAGATATATCCGCCAGCCAAAGTGATTTTTGCGGGTGTTCCATACTCTGCCATGATTGTCCCTGGAGCTTTCGGTGTCGAGGTTACTGATCATGGGATAAAGCGGCATATGGAATGCCACATGGATGCCTTTATCCCGTGCTATCATGCACACGGCTGCTGCCAGTCCTCCGCCGGCGCTTTCTCCGCCTACCATGATGCTGCTGATGCCAAGCTGCTTCCGGTTTTCATCCATGTATCTGAGAACAGCAAAGCAATCCTCCACTGCTGCGGGATAGGGTTTCACCCAGGCAAGCCGATACCCGGGGGACAGTACGGTGACGCCGTACTTCTTTACCAGATCCAGACCACGGCCCATGTATACCATTTCCTTCATGCCGGTAATGTATCCGCCGCCGTGAATCCACAGTACACCGGGACGGTCTGGCACTGGTTTCTCAGGGCGAAGAACAAGTGCCGGAACACGTCCGATGCGGATTCTCTGCTCGCGTATATCCGGATCCGGCCAAAGTTTAATCTTCATATTTAGTAAGCGTAAAGTCCAGCGTCTAGAATGCGAGAGGACAGCCACGGCAATTCGGCGATAAACGACTCATCATGAAATGATTGCATTTACCGCCGAATTGTCTCTTTTCAACCAGACAAAGGCATGCTTGGTCCTTGACTCAGGCACCTATCTCCTTGTCAAAATCCCATTCGAAGTCTTCCAGGTCCAAGAAGTAAAGTGCTGCCTTGGCCTGGTATCTTGCATCTTCAAGGATTGCGACAGCTTTCGCACGTGCCTTTTCTGCGGCATAGGATTTCTTGTCCGCAGTATTGCGCGCTTTCTCTGCAATAGCAGCAGCTCGATCAGCCTTCTTCTTAGCCTTATCAGTGCCAACTCGTGCTGCTTCAGCTTTGGTATCTCTGGCCTTCTCTTCGGCACGCTCAGCCTCTTTCCGTGCTTCATCTGCCCTCAGATGCTTCTGTGTAGCCTCCTCTTGGGCTTTCATTACCGCCTGTTTGTCAGCCTCCCTGTCTGCTAAAAACTGGGACTTGTTGATCTTGTCAAGGTTTTCAATCACCTCATCAAGCTCCTTGATTTCCTCCTCATCAAACAAGAATTCAACAGCGTGTCCTTCCAGTGCGGCCTTAATCGCATGATATGCGCTGTGATTGCGCTTTCTGGCCGATGAAATATAGGACCAGATGAGCGCAAAATCGTCTGCCCCCTCGTATGTGTCAAAGCTTCCGACAACGGACCGTTTGACTCCCAGCAGTCGAAGTGACCTTTCGGCGGCGTTATTGGTGAAGGGAACCTGAAAGTCTTCAAGGAACAGCAGGACATTATCCTCGCGTTCCTTCAACCGGTCCAACAGATTTCTGCCACGAAACTTCCTGGCTTTACCGCGACTGGATTTGTATGCTTCGGAATCCGGATGGATTTCCATTCCCTCCGCAACAATACGCTCATATCGCCTGCGATATTCCTGAATCTGTTCTTCTGTGAAATTCGCGACATTCGCATCAATCAGCTTCTTGCGCTCGTCGTTCATCTCGTTCAACAGATCCATCATCTTTTGAGCCCACCCTTTGTCTCTCTCGAAGAATTTCACAAGGGCATAGAGCTCTCTGAGAATATGCGCATTGCACAATCCGTGTCGACTGCCTTTATCCCAATAACTGGCCCAGCAATCGGTGATAATGGTGCCCATATACGCAGACAGAATACCAATGCGATTCATAGCACCATCGCCACGCTGTTTGTCCACCCTCATGTACGTGAGCGTCATGTTACAAGCAACATGCACCCAGTGCAAAACTCCCTTCACTTTCACCCCTGTCTCATCGCTGTTCAGATAGTCCCCGGCAAACACGCCTGCTTTCATATAGGATGCTGCTGGATTCAGTTTGTCTGCAAAATCATGGACCCAATTGCATGCTGTCTGAGCGGAGAACTTGGCATCATTCATCATTCCTCTCAGAATGTCTGCAATCCGTTCATAGCTGACCATACCCACAGTGTTCAGCGTTATTGCCAGTCCTTTGATTCCCAGGCCGTATTGAAACCAGTTGTTTACCCCATCGGGGAACGTGCCGGAAAGAGTTTGTCCGGTGTCAGGACAGACACATGAGATGATCCTGTGTTCTGTCAGAACCCTGACGATTTCCAGATCATACACATTGCGAACAAGAGATGGTGAATTTCCCTGCTCAGCAGAGCCGGATTGCTGCCTGGCTTCTTCCAGCTCCTTACAGACTTTGCAGTTAGGACAGCTTGCGCACTTCTCAGGAGTACAGAAGTTTATCCGCTTTTCATCCCACTCCGGCATGGTTCTTCCGCCTCCATTGGTCCCGGCAGGCTTGCCTCTCTTCCCGTTCTTTTGAGCATTCGGACTCTTGTGTGGATCATGAAGCGATGCGCTTTCTGCCTCTTCTTCCTGCTCAATCAGAGAATCCAGCGTTTTTTCTCCGTCAATAGCCGGATTTCCGAGGTCTTCTGCGGTGAAACCTGGAGTTTTGCTTTTGCATGACTTCCAGGGTGGGATCTTGCCGGAAGGTGTATTGCTGTCCTTGTTTCCCTTGTTGGCGTTGTAGTTCATCTCCTCCTTTTCATAAGCTGTGTCGTTGAGCTGCTGTTCCAGAGCTTGAATTCTCTCTAATGCCTGCTCAAGCGTCATATCCTTATCCCTGTCCTTGGAGCCGGACTCCTCTTGATTTCCCAAAGGGGCCAGGGATGGGCGAGTCTTATCCTGAAGCTCAGGAGTATCGGTGTCATCTGTGCTGGGGGGTGGAGTGTTCTCTTGAGGTGCAGCCTCATCCGATGAATCTGGCGATGAGGCAGACTCTTTGACTGTTTTCTCTGCAGCTTCGCCTTCCTTTCCGTCATTGCTTTCCGTGCTGTCTTTATGCTCCTGCTCATTCGGATCCTCTGACTCAAGAGCATCCATCTTTCTCATCAGCTTTTCATATTGGGCCTGGCAACGCTGGATCCGTTCCTCAAGCTCCTCCTTCCGTTCCTTCTTGGATTTCGCCTCTTTCGCTGACTCTCGACGCTGCCTGGATTTCTTACTCAGCTCTTCAATCTGCTGTGTCAGCTGATTGATTCGATCCAGCAGTTCCTGCTGTTCTTTGCTCTGTGCAGTCTGAACCTGACTGTAAAGCTGAATGATTTCTGCCTGCAGTTCATTGCGCTTTTTGAGGGCAGCCAATTCTAATCTGAGCGCTTCATTCTCACCTGTGAGCATATCAGCTTCATCAGCATACTCCTGAAGCTGCTCAAGAAGACCGTAGAGGAACAACATGAGATCCTTCCTGCTGTTTCCTTCAATTGGGTTGCCGGCAGTGCCGAGGAAATCCTCAATATCCTGTACAGTCTTTTCAATTTCCTCCATGCACTTTTTGATCTCTTCTTCCTGCTGCCTCCTGTCTTCTTCGTATTCTCTTGCTTCCCTGCGCCGCTCGAAGCTGGCAAAGATGGCTTTCAGTGCACGACGTTTTTCTCCACTCATTGGTCTACCCTCCTTTCCTTCAGGATTTACTGCTGTAAGTGGAGTTGTCAGTCACTGTCAATGGTCGCAATGAGATTACCTATCTGCCGCACAGAACGGATGATTTTATCCATTTTGTGCTGCAGTGCTTTGTTTTCCTGCGTCAGTCTGGAGACTGTTTCATCTCTGGACTGAACCATACGAAGCAGCCGTTCTACTTCTGGATTGGTCTCCGAACCGGAACTCTGAGCTCCGCCAGATTTAGGGTTAGGAGGCTTATAGTTCTTGCCTTCTCTGCGGCCCTTGATAATCTCACCGGTTTCAGGATTTACCCTTCCAAGATAGGTCCGCTTCGAACGAGGCTGGCGCTTTTCCTTATCCCAATAGGATTCAGAAGAATACGCATAGACTCGGCCTCCTGAGTCGGTGCGATACACGATGCATGCCATCCCAGAAATCCTCCTTACAAGTTAGTGTCCATATTGTATCACATATAACTATTGTTGTAAAGAGGAATAGGACATAAATTTATAAAAAACATTATTTATACACTATTGATAGGGCAAGGTCAGAAGTCATTGAAATAGTAGGTGAAGATGGGTATGCATATCCATAGAAAACGCCATGTTTTCACATGGCACGGTTCGTAGCTTTCGCTGATCATATAATGGCTGGACTTTACGCTTACCATATTTATTGTCTTTCGTTTGCTGTGATGATTTCTTTCAGGGTCACATGTTCATTCCGGAAGCGGGCGGTGCTGCGTTCATTCTTCATGTGCAGAGCGTTCTTGGGACAGGCATGGAGACAGGCGTAGCAGCTCTCGCAATGGTCTGAAAAGTGGACCTGATCTGTAACGGTGATATTGTTTGCCGGACAAACTTTTGCGCAGATGCCGCAGCGGATGCAGTTGGTGTTCACGATGTACTGTTGAGCCGCGCTGCCCTTCAGCAGGAGTTTTGCCATCGTGTTGTGGATCACGCCCATGAAAATTTTCTGCACGATACCTACAGGCGGCACGTTGTTTCTGCGTGCGGCAATGTCCCGGCTTACTCCATCGATCTGCTCCTCAATTTTCTTGGCTGGTGCGGTCTCGATCTGGTTTTTCATCTCAAATCCGGGCAGGTAATTGTCCACCATCTTGATACTGTTTACGTACTGCAGGGCAGTGCCGGATTCAGCCGCTGCTGTCACCGCATTGGGAATGGCGGCTGAATGATTCATGCCGTATGTGTAAATGAAAAAGAAATAATCTGTTCTGATATTGGCCTTATCCATGAACAGCCGCACCATTTTGGGCATTTCTCCGGCGTACACGGGGCACACGATCCCTACAGCATCGTCGCTCAGTTCAATTTTGTCCTGTTTCATCAGCTGCGGCATGGAGAGCGCATCTCCGCCAATGCGTTTTGCCACATACAGACAGTTGCCCGTGGCGGTGAAATAGCATACTTTCATTGACATTCCTCCATAAGTTATACAGCATAGGTATTCCTTGGCTGTTCTTGATCAATCAGCGCCAAGCACCGTGTTTTTTCTCTCAGGGAAATCATACTTACGCCAATTATAGCTGAGAAGCACATAAAATCAAAGCTGTTTGAAACACAATTCAGAGAAATATAACATTAATCGTCCTGGGACATGCGGTAAACCGGTTTCAAGGCAACGCAGCCAGGTACCGTACTGCATACAGGCCCGACAAATCCAGCAAGGCAGATGCAGAACAATATAACCTGAACTTTGTCATTTTTTATCACGAGACTCACTGGAAACCATACGCAAAATCAACAAGAGCCTTTAATTTCAATGATTTTTGAGAAAAATCCGAAAAAAGTTATTGACATTTGTCTCAAACTCCTTGTATAATCATCACAGAAATTATCACGAGGAGGTGATAGCATGCTTGAAGGTCAGAATTTCCCCGTTCCAGTTCCGGAGAGGAACTTGTTGGGTAGATCTTTGATTACCAACAATGGATATGTGTACTGGGTTACTAAGACAGTATGGAATTCTGATAAGCAACAATCAGAGGATGACCGTAAGTCCATTGGAAAATTAATATTTTCAATGGAAGGATATGATTCTGTGAAGGAAGCTGTTAAGGCAGCAAAGAAAGAGGCAAAAGAAAATCCCGAGAAAAAACTTATGATGTGGGCAAATGACGAATACCCAAAGCTATTCGCTGATCTTCCAGAGACAGAAAAACTTATTCACAATTCCATTATGGGATTCGGGGTATACTTATTTGCACTAAAATCAGCGGAGCAAACAGGTGTCTTAGCAGCGATAAAAAAAGCTTTTCCGAAGCATTGGAGCAAGGTATTTGCAATTTGTGTGCAATGGATTGATGCATCATCGTCCGATGTGTCACAAGTCTTTGAAACCTGGTTTTATGATCATTTTTGTGGATTCTATACTGCCCTTGACCCAAGTGCATTTACGGATTTTTACAAAAATATCAGTCATATTCCATATATTGAAAAAACATACAGAAGGACCGTTTGTGAAGAATACAGTACCCGATTTCCTCCGGAAGAAGGTAAGGTTAGAAGAGCGGTTGGATGTGATTCGACTAACCATAATCACGAATCTGATTCAAATTCACTCGGCGGATTCGGTCATGCAAAAGTTGACAAAAGTCGTCCGATATTTAATCGAATGACATTCGTAGATGAAGTAACAGGTTTAACCATTTTCAGTGATCTTTTCCCTGGACCGATACTGGATAAAACGGAGATCCCTCATACCATGGACAAACTGGTGAAAATGGGATTTCAAGAGCTGCACTGTATGTTTGACCGTGGATTTCCTACAAAAGATACAGTCATATTATTCCAAGAGCTTAAAAAAACACATAATATCTGTTTTTCAGCCATGGTACCATCTACTTATTCGTTTGCGGATAAGTATATTGAAAACTATATGTATGCAGTCAAAGAGGAAAAAAACTTCATAAAGAATCACAACATCTACGGTCTGCATCTACCAGATAGTCCTGTTTTTTTCCCAGAAACACCTTCCACCCAAAGCCTGTCTGAGGACAGTTTGTTTGATATATACGTGTTTTATGATGATTATCGTGCGGCTGATGAACGGTCCTCACTTAACGATAAGTTAGCCGCAATAGAAAATGCAATTGAGGAACGTAAAGATTACTCTTCTACACTGGATACTTTGGCAGGCAGTTACTTTACCATT